>NZ_JBQSWK010000003.1:0-178051 GCF_052377065.1 Brachybacterium sp. AOP42-C2-15 | reverse complement strand
CACATAGGTCTCGACGATCTCCCAGCGCCGGAACCGAGCGAGGTTCTCACAATCCTCGCGCTGGCGTTCGATGGCGAGCCCATCCATCTCGCGGTCCTGAGAGATACGGAGGTAGATGGCTGCCTTGCGGGGTGCGCTGCTCATACGTGCACCATAACAGCATCACGTAAGCAGTGTTCGGGACACAGGAATATGCGCTCCCCTCCTACAATCTCGGAAGGATCACGCCGTTGGGCTGCAGGCGTGGCAATACTACTTTCGGCGGCGTCACCATAAGAAGTCAGCGGTCCATGAACGGCCAGACCGGCCAGAATTGGCTCGCGGGTGGCACACGGCCGGCGCAGGCATGCTCGGGGCCCGTTGACTAGCCGAACTCGTGCCTGCTGAGTGGGGCTTATGAAGCCTCTACGCTCGCCAACATTGAACTCTCAAGCCGGTCTATTGCGTTGGCCTCCAACCGGTTAGCCTCGGCGAAGTCCTTCCAGCACTGGTACGCAGCGTCTCCACGGACTTCATCGATCGGCGGGAGGATCACGTCGTCCAGGTCGCCCGGGTAAACGGCGTCGACCACTGAGCCGCACGATTGCGCCTTCACCTGAGCCTGTACCTGCCAGCTGGCGAAACACAGGTAGAGCCAGCCCGGGTTCACCCCGGCACGTGGGCGAACGCGCATTACGTGGTTGTTGGCTAGCCGAGGTGCCCCAAACGCACTTACCCGTGATCGTGCGCGTGTGCGCGGTCTTATTCTACCCCTGAGGGTCAGCTCTATGCCTGCTTCTTCTCCTGAACCCGGTAGACGACGTAGCCGATTGTCCAGCCAACGATGCCGAACAGTAAAAACACACTGATGGCCACTGGCAGAGTGAACCATTCGCTGAAGAGAAGTAGCGGAAATACGGTTGCGAGCATCGCAAGAAAATGTACGAGTGAGCGTTTCGTGAGAGACCACGAGTTGATATCGTAAATCGGTATCGCAGCAATGGTGACCGCCGCAATAAGCCCCGCAACCAACGTGCTCTTCGATTGGGCGGCATCCTCGATGAAGAATGAGATTGCCACCATGACTGTGCCCGTTATTACGCCTGAAATAGCGAACGGCCGCATTTGTCTCATACCTGTGATTCTAGCCGCGGCCTGCCCGTGAATGAAGCCGCCCACCGGCTGCACAGAAGGGAGCGTCGTCGGAGCTAATCCAGGCATGCTACTTCTTACCTCCAGATGTAAGTCCTGTCCTAAACTCGACCACGTCGCCGTCCTTCATGACGTAGTCCTTGCCCTCGATGCGCACCCAGCCCTTGGCCTTGGCCTCCGCCATTGAGCCGGCCTCCATGAGCTGGTCGAAGGAGACGATCTCGGCCTTGATGAAGCCTCGCTCGAAGTCGGTGTGGATGACGCCGGCGGCCTGGGGGGCGGTGGCTCCCTTGGGGATGGTCCAGGCGCGGGACTCCTTGGGGCCGGCGGTCAGGTAGGACTGCAGGCCGAGGGTGTCGTAGCCGACACGGGCGAGCTGGGCGAGGCCCGACTCCTCCTGGCCGGTGGACTCGAGCATCTCGGCGGCCTCGTCCTCGTCGAGCTCGATGAGCTCGGACTCGAACTTCGCGTCGAGGAAGATCGCCTCGGCGGGGGCGACGAGGTTACGCAGCGCCTGCTGGGAGGCGGCATCGGCGAGCCCCTCCTCGTCGGTGTTGAAGACGTAGATGAAGGGCTTGGCCGTCATCAGCTGCAGGTCCCGGATCGCGGCGACGTCGATGCCGGCCGCCTCAGCGCCCTGGTAGAGGGTCTTGCCGGTCTCCAGCAATGCCTTCGCCTTGATGACGTTCTCGAGCACGGCGGAGTCGACCAGGCCGCGCTTGGTGTCCTTCTCCAGGCGCTGCATCGAGTTCTCGATGGTCTGGAGGTCGGCGAGGATCAGCTCGGTGGTGATGACCTCCATGTCGTTGGAGGGGTCGGTGGAGCCTTCCACGCGGGTCACGTCGGGATCGGCGAAAGCGCGGGTGACCTGGCAGATCGCGTCGGCCTCGCGAATGTTGGCGAGGAACTTGTTGCCCAGGCCCTCGCCCTCGCTGGCGCCCTTGACGATGCCGGCGATGTCCACGAAGGACACCGTCGCCGGCAGCAGCTTCTGACTGCCGAACACGGTGGCGAGCTCCGCCAGCCGCGGATCGGGCAGCGGCACCATGCCCACGTTGGGGTCGATGGTCGCGAACGGGTAGTTCGCGGCGAGGACCTCAGCGCGGGTCAGGGCGTTGAAGAGGGTCGACTTGCCAACGTTGGGCAGTCCCACGATTCCGATTGTTAGAGCCACGGGAGCTGATTCTACGGGACCGTGCCCGGCCGTGACCCCGCCCCGGGGGTGACGTCGCAGACCCCATGAGGATCACCTGGACATTCGGGCCTTCGCCGTCGGCGGTGGTCAGCACAGTGGGCGCTCGTCGCAGCGCGCCGCGCGGGTACCGGCTCGGCCGGCTTCTGGGGAGGGCGTGATCTTTAGACTCGGAGCATGTCAGCCTCGCGCGCCTCCATGACCTACGCGACCGCCCTCAACCGCAACGAGCTGTTCGAGAGCCCGGGGCTGCGCCGCGACATCCCCTCACTGATGACTCCTGAAGAAGAGGTGCTGCTGGTGCTGCCGGGTGTGGCCGGCGACTTCCCGGAGGTCATGATCGTGACCGCTGCGCGCGTGATGATCGCCGCCGTCGCAGGGCCGATCAAGCAGGCCAAAGTCAAGCGGGAGGTACCGGCCTCCGAGGTGACCGGTGTGACCTACCGGCCCGGGCTCTTCGCGCGCGTGAAGGTGGCCGCCGCCTCGGGCCGCGAGCTGAAGATGGTGCCGCACCGCAGGGCCGACGCCGAGCGCTTCACCCGCGAGTTCGACCATCTGCTCCGCACGGGCTCGCTCCCCTCCTGAACGATGACCGGCCGGCACGACAGCGAACGGCCGGGCCCCGGTGAGGCCCGGCCGCTGCGCAGAGGCGGATCAGCGCGCGAGGGTCGTTCAGTAGGCGACGGCGAAGCGGGCGCGGCGGTGGGCCGGCGTCTCGACCTCGTCGAGGATCGCGAGGGCCAGATCCGCGCCCGAGAGCTCGGAGTTCCCCTCCTCGTCCGCGAGCATCACGTCGCCGCCGACGCGGTAGGTGCCCTTGGCCTCGCCCGGGTTCATGCCGTTGAACATCGCGGCGGGGCTGACGAAGAACCAGTCCAGCTCCTCGCCCTCGGCGCGCAGGTCCTCGAGGACGGCGTCGAGCTCACGGGCCTCGACCTTGAACGGCTCGGGGAACTCGGGGATGTCAACGAGCTTGGGGCCGCCCTCGGAGACGAACAGCGAGCCGGCGCCCCCGATCACGCCGAGGCGGACGCCCTTCTCGGCGGCGAGGCCGCGGAGGTCCGTGTAGGCACTGCGCAGCAGGCCCGCCTCGGCGAGGTCGCCACGGGGCGACGCGGCCGCGATCACGACGTCGGCGCCGTCCAGGAGCTCTGCGAGGAACTCCGCATCGCGCACATCGCCGGCGCGGTGGGTGGTGCCGGCGGGCAGCGACTCCGGCGCGGTGCGACTGACGGCGACGACCTCGTGGCCGCGGCCTGCCGCTTCCGCGACGATGTGGCTCCCGGCGTATCCGGTGCCTCCCAGAACGATGATGCGAGCCATGGGCTCTCCTTCCGTGCGCTCTCCTGAGCGCGGTCGAGATCACGGGGCGAGGATGCCCCTGGCCCGCTGCAGATGCCGTGGACCTTGACACTCACCGTAGGTAACCTAGTCTCTAATGGGAAGTAGGCACTTTGCGGTAGCCATCCCTCCGCGGTATTCCGTCCCTCACAGAGGAGCTCGTGATGGCCCTGTTCGACTTCGACCCCTACAACCGCGAGTGCCCCTCGCGACAGCTGCTCGACCGCATCGGCGACCGCTGGACGGTGCTCGTGATCGGCATGCTCGAGGACGGCCCGCAGCGCTTCTCCCAGATCTCCCGCCGTGTCGACGGCATCTCGCAGAAGATGCTCACCCAGACCCTGCGCTCGCTCGAGGCCGACGGGCTGGTGCTGCGCACCGCCTATCCGGAGATCCCGCCGCGGGTCGAGTACGAGCTCACACCCCTCGGCCGCTCCCTGCTGGCGCCGCTGCACGGCCTGGTGGAGTGGGCGCGGCAGCACATGGACGAGGTGCAGGCCGCGCGGGCCGGCTCCGCGCTCGCCTGAAGTCCCTCTCCGTCGGCTCCTCCGTCGGCCGACGGGCGTGGCGGCGCTCGCGCGTCACACCCCCGTGGTGTGCTGGGGCGCATGAGCGGAACACAGATGCTCCTGATCGGGCTGACCCTCGGCGCGGTGCTCGGCGCCGCGGTGACCTGGCTGCTGCTGCGCGAGCGCGCGCGGGCGCTGGTGGACAGCCGGCGCTCCGAGACGGATGCGGCCGGGCAGCTGCTGCGTCTGGCCGATGAGCGCCACGAGCGGGATGTGGCCCGGCGGGACGCGGCGGAGGAGGAGCGCGAGGTCGAGCTCCAGCGCACCCTCGCCCCGATCTCCTCCACGCTCGCCCACCTCGAGCGGTCCCTGGCCCGCTCCGAGGCTGCGCGCATCGAGGCGGAAGGAGCGCTGCGGGCGCACCTCGGCCAGCTCGCCCAGCGCGCGCAGTCCCTCGAGTCCGGCACGAGCGCCCTCACCGCCGCGCTGCGCGCCCCCACCGCACGCGGGCGCTGGGGCGAGGTGCAGCTGCGGCGGATCGTCGAGGCCGCCGGGATGATCGAGCACGTGGACTTCTCCGAGCAGCTCTCCGGCACGCGGGCCGACGGGAACGCCGGGCAGCGCCCGGACCTGGTGGTCCACCTCTCCGGGGACCGGCATGTGGTGCTCGATGCGAAAGCGCCGATGGACGCCTATCTCGATGCGACCGAGGAGACGGACCCGGAGCGCGCCGCGTCGCGCCGGAAGGCTCACGCGAAGGCGCTGCGCCACCACGTGGGCGTGATCTCCGCGAAGGCGTACTGGAAGGCGCTCGGGGACACCCCGGAGTTCACGGTGCTGTTCGTGCCCAGTGACGGAGTGCTGGCCGCGGCGCTCGAGACCGATCCCCATCTGCTCGAGGATGCCTTCGCCAAGGACGTCGTGATCGCCTCCCCGTCCACGCTGGTCGCGCTGCTGCGCACCGTCGCGCACACCTGGCGCACCGACGCCTTGAACCGCGATGCCCGCGCCGTGCTCGACGCGGGCCGGGAGCTGCACCACCGGCTCGGGACCTTCACCGGGCACCTGGGCAAGGTGGGCCGTTCGCTGGACTCGTCGGTCGCCGCGTTCAACGAGGCGGTCGGTTCCCTGCAGTCGCGCGTGATGGTCACCGCACGGCGATTCGAGGAGCTCGGACTCGCCGGCACCCCGGTGGACGAGGTCGAGCAGCTCACGCGACGGGCGCGCACACTCGATGAGGAGGAGATCGCGGACCTCGCCGCACCGGTGGAGTCCCGTTCGCAGCCCCTGCGCGAGGACCGTACGGGCTGACTCGGGCGGGCAGCGCTCAGATCAGGACTCGGCGGTCGCACCCTCACCGGTGGGCTTGGTGCGGCTGTCGCTCACACCCCGGTTCTTCATCTCCTGGCGCAGCTCGCGCGGGAGGGAGAACATCAGGTCTTCCGTCGCAGTGCGCACAGGCTTCACGTCTCCGTAGCCCCGCTCGGCCAGCTCGGCGAGCAGCTCCTGGACCAGCACGTCCGGCACCGAGGCACCGGAGGTCACGCCCACGGTCCCGACGCCCTCGAACCACTCCTCGCGCAGCTCGGAGACCGAGTCGATGCGGTGGGAGGCCTTCGCGCCGGCATCCTTGGCGACCTCCATCAGGCGCACGGAGTTCGAGGAGTTCGGGGAGCCGACCACCAGCACCAGATCCGCGTCCGGGGCGATCTTCTTGATCGCGACCTGGCGGTTCTGGGTGGCGTAGCAGATGTCATCGCTGGGCGGGGCCTGCAGTGTCGGGAAGCGTTCACGCAGCTTGTCGACCGTCTCCATCGTCTCGTCGACGCTGAGGGTGGTCTGGGAGAGCCAGACGACCTTCTCGGGGTCGCGCACGGTGACCTTGTGGACGTCGTCCGGCGAGTTCACGATCTGGACGTGCTCGGGTGCCTCGCCAGCGGTGCCCTCGACCTCCTCGTGGCCCTCGTGGCCCACCAGCAGGATGTCGTAGTCCTGGCGGGCGAAGCGCACCGCTTCCTTGTGGACCTTGGTCACCAGGGGGCAGGTCGCATCGATGGTGCGGAGATTGCGTGCCTCGGCCATCTCGCGGACCTTCGGGGAGATGCCGTGGGCGGAGAAGATCACGAGCGCCCCCTCGGGGACCTCGTCGACCTCCTCGACGAACACGGCGCCCTTCTCCTTCAGACGGTCCACCACGAACTTGTTGTGGACGATCTCGTGGCGCACGTAGATGGTCTCGTCGTAATGCTCCAAGGCACGTTCGACGGCGACCACAGCTCGGTCGACACCCGCGCAGTAGCCGCGCGGCTCGGCAAGAAGGACGGTTCCGGTGCTCACGCCTCCCATCGTAGGAGGCGAACCGCGCTGGTGGCAGGGTGGTGGGGCAAGACTCACCATCCCTCCACAGGCACCCTCGCTCCACAGGCACTGTGCGGCCACAGGCGCTGTCCCTCCACAGGCACTGTCCCTCCACAGGTGCAGTGCGTCCACAGCCGGGCCCGGCTGCGATGAGCTGTCCGGACCTCGTGCCAGAGTGGACCCCATGACGCAGACCTCTCCCGAGCCGGATGCGGACAGCGGCGCGGCAGCCCGGCCCGCACTGGCCGCCACCGCAGCGCAGACCACCGCAGAGAATCCGTGGCCGCTGCGGCAGCTGTCCGTCAAGGTCGGCGAGTACGTGGCGAGGATGGCCCCACTGTGGGTCGAGGGCGAGATCGTCCAGCTCAACCGTCGACCGGGCGCGGGCATGAGCTTCATGACGCTGCGGGACATCGACGTGGATATGTCGTTCTCGGTCCCGGTTCGCGAGCATGTGCTGCGCACCCTCCCGGTCGAGCCGGTCCCGGGTGCACGGGTGGTGATCCACGCCAAGCCCACCTTCTGGACCAAGCGCGGAAGCCTCCAGCTCGAAGCCGACGACATCCGTCCGGTGGGCCTCGGTGAGCTGCTGGCCCGGCTCGAGCAGCTCAAGCGCGTGCTCGCAGCCGAGGGGCTGTTCGCCGCCTCTCGGAAGCAGCCGCTGCCGTTCCTGCCCCGCGTGGTGGGCCTGATCTGCGGCCGGGAATCCGCGGCCGAGCGAGACGTGGTCGTCAACGCCCAGCGCCGCTGGCCAGCGGTGAGGTTCGAGATCCGTGAGGTCGCGGTGCAGGGCGCGAAGGCGGTGCGGGAGGTCTCCGCAGCCTTGCGCGAGCTCGACGAGCGCGAGGAGGTCGACGTCATCATCATCTCCCGTGGCGGCGGCTCCCTCGAGGATCTGCTGCCCTTCTCCGACGAGCAGCTGACCCGGCTGGTCGCCGCCGCGAAGACTCCGATCGTCTCCGCCATCGGTCACGAGGTGGACACCCCGCTGATCGACCTCGCGGCGGATGTCCGCGCGTCCACCCCCACCGATGCCGCGAAGCGGGTTGTCCCCGATATCCAGGCCGAGGTCGAGCAGCTGGACCTCGGCCGCACCCGGCTGCGAGCGGGGATCCGGGCCCGCATCGAGCGTGAGCAGTCCGCGCTGGATGCGATGCGATCGCGGCCCGTGCTGGAGAACCCGGCCACGATCCTCGCTGGCCGGGCGGACGAGATCCGGTCCCGGATCTCCCTGGCCCGCACGCTGATCGGCTCCCGCCTGGACCGGGCGGCCGACGAGGTCGATCACCTGGGACGCCAGGTGCGCTCCCTCAGTCCGTTGGCGACCCTCGAGCGCGGCTACGCCGTGGTCCAGGACGCCGGCGGCACGATCATCCGCGCCCCTGACCAGTCCGCCACCGGGCAGGCACTCTCGGTCCGCGTGGCCGGGGGTCGCTTCGGGGTGCAGCGCACCACCGATGACCCGTACACCCCTCCTGCGCAGCCCACCCAGGCCTTCCCTTCCGAGCAGGACGTCGCTTCCGGCAAGACTCTGCCCTCCGACCGGGCCGTCCCTTCCGACCAGGCCCTGCCCTCCCACCAGACCACCCCTCCCGAGGAGACCCGATGACCCCGAGCACGAGCCCCGAGAACGAACTGACGGCGACCGAGGGCGACCCCGCGGCCAGCAGCCCCTCGGTCACCCCCGCCGACGGTGCGCAGCAGCTGCCCGCCGATATCGCTGAGCTCTCCTACGAGGCCGCCCGCGACCAGCTCGTCGATGTCGTGCGGCGGCTCGAATCCGGGCAGGGCGGGCTCGAGGATTCGATCGGGCTGTGGGAACGCGGCGAGATGCTCGCCCGCCGCTGCCAGCAGTGGCTCGACGGCGCCCGCGAACGCCTCGACGATGCCGTCGCCGCGCGACGCTCTGAGGACGGCGCCTCACGCTGACGCAATGCGGCTGAAAGCCGCTCGACTGCGGGCCAGTGCGGCTTCGCGCGGCCCAGCGCCGACCATCAATGCAGCAGTGTGGCCCCGGGTCGCGCGGCCATGAGGCAGTGCGACTGCGGGCCGTTCAGCCGATCGACGTCAGAGCGGCGCCCGCGAGCTCCTCGAGCTCGGCCTGCTCGGCATCGCCGTGGACGAGGAAGCCCCAGTCCGTGCCCTGACAGGAGATGCCGAGCTGCCTGGAACTCTGCTCGCCGCCGCTGAGCAGGCTGCACTCGGCGCCCTCAATGGTGAGCTCCCCCTCGACGACACTGCCCGGCAACGCTGCGGAGAGCATCGGAGCACTGACCTCAGAACCCTCGGTGAGGGTCACCAGCTGCCCCTGCGGTGAGGAGTACTGCACCACCCAGCGCGGGTCCTGCCCATCGGCGAAACGTGCGGAGCGCTCGCTCCACTCCTCCCCCACCGCAGGCACGGCCACCGGGAACGGCACGCTGCGCTGTGCACGCTCCGCGCTCGCGGACACATCGAGCTCGGAGTTCTCCAGCGGCTCACGCTTCAGATCACTGCCCACGCCGAAGAATGCGATGCCGATCACGACCACCACCGCCATCGTCAAGGCGAGCGCCCACACCATGTTGCGCAGCACGGTGTTCTTCTTCGACGGCAGCTCATAGGCGGACTTCGGCTGCGGCCGGGGTGCCGGGGACGCTGGCTGCGCGGTCGGCGCAGCCTGCTCCGGAGGTGCGGAGGTCTCGTGGTCGGGATCGTGCATGACCCCATTGTCCCTGCTCCCCTCCGCGCTGGCTGTCAGGGTGAGGCGCCCCACCCGTCGACCTCACCACAGGCACTGACACGCGCCGCGCCACCTCGTGCAGCACAGCGCCCGGACCTGGCTGCACCGGATCACCGCGAACCAGACCCGCCGCACGGCACGGCACGGCACTGCAGGCGGCCGGTCGCTGCGCCCCGCCGCCTGCTCCCGCGTTCGCCCCGCCCCCAGAAACCTGCAATGATCGAGCGGTGAACGCGAGATTCCTGATCGTCGGAGAAGCACTCACTGACATCGTCGTCGACGCCGACGGCGTCCGTCGTGAGCATCCCGGCGGGTCCCCCCTGAACGTGGCCGTGGCGCTCAGCCGCCTCGGCCATCCCACCGACCTCCTCACCCGCATCGGCAACGATGCGCGCGGCGACGCGATCCGTGCCCATCTGGAAGCGTCAGGCGTACGGCTGACGGCCGGCAGCTCGGTCGCCGCGCCGACCTCCACGGCGCTCGCACAGCTGGATGTCACCGGAGCTGCCACCTACGAGTTCGATCTGCTCTGGGACCCGGACCCGTCGGGCCTGCCCGCTCAGATCGAGGCCGTGCACACCTCCTCGATCGCCGCAGTGCTGGATCCCGGCGCCAGCACGGTGCTCGATGTGCTGCGCAGCCGTCGGGAGAGCGCGACCATCAGCTACGACCCCAACGCCCGCCCTTCCCTGATGGGGGCGCCGGAGCTGGTGCGCGAACGGGTCGAGGCGAGCATCGCCCTCAGCGACGTCGTCAAGGCGTCGGATGAGGATGTGGCCTGGCTGTACGGCACAGACGACGTGGAGGATGTGGTCGCCTCCTGGCGTGAGCTCGGCCCCGCGCTCACGGTGATGACCCGGGGCGCCGAGGGCGCAGTGGGCTTCGCCGAGTCCGGCCGGGTGCAGGTCTCTCCCGTCGTCGTCGACGCTGTCGACACCGTCGGTGCCGGGGACACCTTCTCCGCCGGGATCCTCGATGCCCTCGCAGCGAAAGGCCTGCTGGGGGCTCAGAAGCGTCCGGCGCTGGCCGCGATGCCGAGCGTCGAGGTCGCCTCGGTCCTGAGGCGCGCCGCGGCGCTCGCCGCGATCACCGTCTCTCGCGCGGGAGCGAACCCGCCCTGGAGCCACGAGCTCAGCTGACCGGCCATTGCGGCCGGCACATCCGCACCGGGGCTCCCGCACCCTCGACGGCTCCCGCGCCCCAGACCACTTCTCCTGCCCCTGTTCGTTCCCACCGATCCACTGCATGACAACCCCGAGGGAGGCCTCTCCATGAACCAGTCCACGACCGCCGCGCAGCAGGATGGCTACCGCATCGAGCACGACACCATGGGCGAAGTGCGGGTGCCCGCCTCGGCCCTGTACCGGGCGCAGACCCAGCGTGCAGTGGAGAACTTCCCGATCTCCGGTCAGGGCCTGGAGCCCGCACACATCCACGCCCTCGCCCAGGTGAAGAAGGCAGCGGCGCGCGCGAACCAGGACCTCGGGGTGCTGGACTCGGCCATCGCCGACGCGATCGTCGCCGCGGCGGATGCGGTGATCGCCGGCGAGCATGACGATCAGTTCCCGGTGGACACCTACCAGACCGGCTCCGGCACCAGCTCGAACATGAACATGAACGAGGTGCTCGCGACGCTCGCGACGAACGCCGGCACCGAGGTCCACCCCAACGACCACGTGAACTGCTCGCAGTCCTCGAATGACGTCTTCCCCACCTCGGTGCACGTGGCGGTCACGCAGGGCGTCGTCGAGAAGCTGCTGCCCGCGCTCGCCCACCTCGCCGAGTCGCTCGAGAAGAAGGCCGAGGCCTGGAAGAGCGTCGTCAAGGCCGGCCGCACCCACCTGATGGACGCCACTCCGGTGACCCTCGGCCAGGAGTTCGGCGGCTATGCGGCATCGATCCGCTACGGCATCGAGCGTGTGGAGGCGGCTCTGCCCCGCACCGCTGAGGTCCCCCAGGGCGGCACCGCCGTCGGCACCGGCATCAACACCCCGATCGGCTTCCCGCAGAAGGTCATCGCGAACCTCGCCGAGCAGACCTCGCTGCCGCTCACCGAGGCGCGCAACCACTTCGAGGCGCAGTCCAACCGCGACGGCCTGGTGGAGATGTCCGGTGCGCTGCGCACCATCGCGGTCTCCCTCACGAAGATCTGCAATGACGTGCGCTGGATGGGCTCGGGCCCCAACACGGGCCTCGGCGAGATCTCGATCCCTGACCTGCAGCCGGGCTCCTCGATCATGCCGGGCAAGGTCAACCCCGTGATCCCCGAGGCCGTGCTGATGGTGTGCGCAAAGGTCATCGGCAACGACGCCGCGATCGCCTGGGGCGGCGCGCAGGGCTCCTTCGAGCTGAACGTGCAGATCCCGCTGATGGGCACGAGCCTGCTCGAGTCGATCCGGCTGCTGGCCAACGCCTCCACCGTGCTGGCGGACAAGACCGTCGACGGGCTGGTCGCGAACGAGGAGAAGGCCCGCTTCTACGCGGAGGCCTCCCCCTCGATCGTCACCCCGCTGAACAAGCTGATCGGCTACGAGTCCGCCGCGAAGATCGCCAAGCACGCCGTCGCCGAGCGCATCTCCGTGCGCGAGGCCGTCGTCGCGCTGGGCTTCGTGGAGCGCGGCGAGCTCACCGAGGCGCAGCTGGACGAGGCCCTGGACGTGCTGTCCATGACCGCGCCGAAGGCCTGATCAGAGTCTTCTGAGCGACGGGGCGCCCCACCGGTCGGTGGGGCGCCCCTTCCTCTGTCATGGCGTAGTCAGAGGTCGCGACGCAGTCGGCGGTCGAGACAGCGTCAGCGGCCGACACAGTGTCAGCGGTCGAGCTCGTGCCATCGTCCGAGCGGCATCTCGGCGGCTGCGCGAGCGGTCTCGGGAGCGATCTCACCGCGGTCCTCGAGGGCGCGCAGCACGCGGGCCCCGTTGCGTCGCAGCGCATTCTGCTCACGCTCCTCCAGCAGTGCGACGGCCCAGCCGAGAGCTGCCACCGGTCCTCGCGGGCCCGAGTGCTGCTGGCGCCATTCGGTGTCCTCGGTCAACGCGTGCTGGATCCGTTGCAGATCGCGGGCGTGGGCGTGTTCGAGGCTCCGCAGCGAGGTGACGGCGAGGAGATTCCCGATCGCCAGTGCTGCGGCGGCGATGTTGAGGGATGCCGGGCTCCCCCAGTCCCCCGTCCCACCGCGGATCGCGAGGAACAGGCCGCTGAACAGCACCAGAGGGAAGACGAGCAGGACCGCGACTGCGCTGATCAGTCGCACCACGTGGGCCCTCGCCGGCCAGACCGCCCATGCGAGCAGGAGTACGAGCTGCACCGCGATCACCAGCAGCGAGGTGACCTCGAGTGCTTCGAGAAAGCGACCGGTGCGATGATCCAGGACTGCTGGGCTGCTCGAACCGGTGTGCCGGGGGATCAGCAGCAGCGGCAGCGACGGCAGCGCGATGAGTGCGGCCCAGAGCGCCCAGCGCAGCGGTTTCAGCCCTGCTCGGAGCCGCGGGTGCAGGAATGGGGTCTCCGTCTCGCCATGCCGCCGGGTGTCGAGCACCGTCGAGGCCAGGTGTCGATCCCGGCGTACGAGCCGCGCCTCGGCCTCCGCCACGGTGAGCGGGCCCTCGGCCGTCCGCGCCCACTCCGCGACATCGTCCAGCTGCTCCCGTGCGCGGCGACGGGCGGCCCGTCGGGTGGTGCGGACGGATTCCTCGGGCACGATCGCGGGTCCTCTCGGCACCGTGATGGCGCACTGCTCAATAGTTCTGCGCCATCAGTGTGCACCAGGGACGGCTCCGGAGCGCTCCTTGACCTGGAGTGCACTCCAGGTGGTGTGCTCACTCCATGATGATGCTCCTCGCTCTCGTGCCCTTCACCCTGCTCACGCTGATGCAGCTGCTCGCCCTGGTCGCTCTGCGCAGCGGCCTGCAGGAGGGCGTCGTATCCCTCGCGGCAGCCTGGCCGTCCGTGCTGGCTTACGTGCTCGCGGCGCTGCTGTGCTGCACCGCCCTCGGTCTCGCCCTGGGCCTCGGGGCGTGGGGGAACGGTGGCGACCACAGCAGGGTTCTCGCCCTCACCCTTGGAGTCGGGGCCGGTGCCATGGTGGTATTGGGGCCGCTGCTATGGGGCCATGCGGCCGGTGAGTTCACCCTGTCCCATCACCTGGTGCGGGCTCTGCTGGTCGCGCCCGCCGTCGTGCTCTACTGCTGGTATGTCTCTGCTCATCGGTGAAGTCTCCGCCCGTAGCGGGCTCAGCCATGACACTCTGCGCTATTACGAGCGGGTGGGAATGATCCCCGCTCCGGAGCGGGATGCGACTGGCCGGCGCCGCTACGATGCGGCGGTGCTGGACCTGCTGCGGATCGTGGATGCCCTGCGGCGGGCGGGGTTCTCGCTCGCGCAGGTCTCCTCCGTGCTGGAGGTGAAGGCCCGCACCCGGACGGTGAGGGGGCGCACCGTGGCGATGCGGCAGGCGATCGCGCTCCTCGAACAGGATCTGGACAGCCGCACCGCAGCGATCGCGGATGCCCGGAGTCTGCTGTCCTCCTGGCAGGAGGAGCTCGATGCCGGCGAGCCGTGGCCGGACACGCCCCTGGACTGCTGAGGGGCGCGACCTCCCCGATCAGAACACCGGCTCGTCCAGCACGTGGGTCACCAGCTCTGCGACCTTGGAACGCTCGGAGCGCTGCAGGGTGATGTGGGCGAAGAGGTCCTTCTCCTTGAGCGCCTCGACCACGGAGGCGATCCCGTCATAGCGGCCGATGCGGAGGTTGTCGCGCTGGGCCACATCGTGGGTGAGCACCACCCGGGAGTTCTGCCCGATGCGGGAGAGCATCGTCAGCAGCACGTTCCGCTCGAGGGACTGGGCCTCGTCGACGATCACGAAGGCGTCGTGGAGGGAGCGGCCGCGGATGTGGGTCAGGGGCAGCACCTCGAGCATGCCGCGCGAGAGCACCTCGTCGATCACGTTCTGGGAGACCATCGAACCCAGGGTGTCGAACACGGCCTGGCCCCAGGGCCCCATCTTCTCGCCCTGGTCGCCCGGGAGGTAGCCGAGCTCCTGACCGCCCACGGCGAACAGCGGGCGGAACACCATGATCTTGCGCTGGGTGCGACGCTCGAGCACGGCTTCGAGCCCTGCGCACAGCGCCAGTGCGCTCTTGCCGGTGCCTGCGCGGCCGCCGAGGGAGACGATGCCGAGGGACTCGTCCTGGAGCAGGTCGATGGCGATCCGCTGCTCGGCCGAGCGGCCTGCCACCCCGAACACGGTCTGATCGCCCTCGACCAGGCGGACCTCGCGATCGCGGGTGACGCGCCCGAGGGCAGAGCCGCGGGGGCTGCTGATCGTCAGCCCGGTGTGCACGGGCTGATGCGCCACTTCAGGGATCTCGACCGTCTGGCCGTCATAGAGATCGGCCATCGTCTGCTCATCGACCGCGGTGGTGACCAGGCCGGTGTAGCCGCGATCGCGCGCCAGCTCGGCGCGGTACTCCTCCGCGTGGATGCCCGACGCGCTCGCTTTGATCCGCATCGGCAGGTCCTTCGAGACAAGCACCACGTTCTTGCCCTCGAGCTGCAGGTTCTTGGCGACGGCGAGGATGCGGGTGTCGTTGTCCCCGAGCCGGAACCCGTCCGGCAGGGAGGCGGTGCTCATGTGGTTGAGCTCGACGTGCACGTGCCCGCCGTCCTTGCCGATCGGCAGCGGCTGGGCGAGGTTTCCGTGCAGCTCGCGCAGATCATCCAGGAGGCGCAGGGCCTGGCGGGCGAAGTAGCCGAGGTCCGGGTGGTGGCGCTTGGCCTCGAGCTCCGTGACCACCACGATCGGGAGCACGATGTCGTGCTCGGCGAAGCGATGCAGGGACAGCGGGTCCGAGAGCAGCACGGAGGTGTCCAGCACGTAGGTGATCACCCCGGTCTCGACCTCAGCGAGCATCTGCTGAGCGGCGCCGGGGAGCAGCGAGGGGACCACCGGGGCACCGTCGGGGTTCGCCGCGTCGATCACCGCCGCTCGGCTGCGGGTGCTGAACGATGCCGTGCCGTCGGTGGCGGGCATCGTCTCGCGAGCAGTGATGGTCTCTTCCATGGGTGCCTCCCGAGATCGAGCGGATGCCTGGACCATAGCCGCGCCGGCAGCCGCCATCGGGCGCGTACCGCAGGGTGCGGGTACGACGTTCACCCGATCGTCACCGGGTGTTCTGCAGCACTCCCGGAGGCCTTCAGTGTGCCACCGGTCACAGCAGGTGGCGTGGAGGCGGGCGGGAGTGTTCGCTCTGCCGTGCCACGTGACGCCCGGCTAGACCCCCATCCAGACGCCCCGCCGCACCCTCAGCCGCTCTCCCCGCAGCGCCCACAGCCGGACCCCGCCCGGGCCGAGACAGGACCTCGTCCGTTCAGGCGCCGAAGCGGCGCTCCCGGCGGCAGAAGTCCCGCAGCGCCCGCAGCAGGTCGATCCGTCGGAAGCCGGGCCAGTAGGTCTCGCAGAACCAGTACTCCGAGTGCACGGACTGCCAGAGCAGGAAGCCCGAGAGGCGCTGCTCGCCGGAGGTGCGGATGATGAGGTCCGGGTCGGGCTGGCCGCGGGTGTAGAGGTGCTCGGCGATCGAGTCGACGCTGATGGCCGAGGCGATCTGATCGCCGTCGAGCCCCTGCCCGGAGAGGTCGCGCACGAGCTCGCGCACCGCGTCGACGATCTCCTCGCGGCCGCCGTATCCGATGGCGACGTTCACGGTCAGCGAGGATTCTCGAATGACCTGCTCCTGAGCCCGGGCGATCCCGGCGCGCATCTCCTCAGGCAGCGCCTCGGCATTGCCGGTCAGCCGCACGCAGTGACCGGCCTGGATGATCTGCTCGATAGTGCCGGTGATGATCTCGTAGAGGGCGACGAGCTCCTCGGGCGGGCGGCGCAGATTGTCGGTGGAGAGCATCCATACGGTGACCAGTGGGATGTCGAGACCGTCGCACCAGGAGAGGAACTCGAGGATCTTGGCGGCACCGACGCGGTGGCCATGCTCGGTGGTCTCCCCCGCCTCCTTCGCCCAACGGCGGTTGCCATCGACGATCACGCCCAGGTGCTGCGGGAGCGAGAAGGACTCGAGCTCCTTGGTGAGCCGACGCTCGTAAACGCGGTAGAGGAGACCGTCGTCGTCCATCCCAGCCTCCGTTCCGTCCCGCTGTTGCTCATACCCGGTGGTGCTCATGCCCGCTGGCACTCATGGATGCCCGCGCCACGGGCCGTTCTCCACCCCGCCTCAGCGACGCGCGGTCGTGGGCGCTGGGGCGCACCTGTCCATTATCGGTCACCCTGCGGCGCGGCCTCGACGAACCCGGGAAATCGACACCGGATGGACACAGCGAGCACACCATTAACCTACGGCCCCGTAAGTTACGGTGTTCTCATGAATTCCGGATTTCGACACGAGGACGGCCGGCGCCCTTCCGGGCACATCCCCGACGCTTCTGATCACGCACAGACCGCACCCGAGTTCGAGGATCCCGCCGCGCGGGAGCTCTTCGAGGCGACCTCGGGCAGCGGGGGCACCGAGCTGCCGTCCGACGACGACCTGCCCACTGCCGAGAAGTTCCCGTTCGCTCCGCGCACCCTCACCCGGGCGATGGCGCAGCGGGCCACCCAGCTCGGCCTCCAGCTGCCCAAGCCGCGCCTGCGCGGGACGCTGCACCTGATCGCGTTCCCCACCTCTTTGGTGGCCGGCCTGATGCTGGTCGCTGTCGGCGACACCTTCGCGATCCGCCTGGCCTGCGCGGTCTTCGTGCTCACCGCGGGCCTGCTGTTCGGCATCAGCGCCGTCTATCACCGCGGCACCTGGACCCCACAGAAGGCGATCATGCTGCGGCGCTTCGACCACGCGAACATCTTCCTGATCATCGCCGGCACCTACACCCCGATCGCGGTGGCGATGCTCGAGCCTGGCTCGGCTCGCACCCTGCTGGCGATCGCATGGGGCGGCGCGCTGGTCGGCGTCTGCTTCCGGCTGTTCTGGACCGGTGCGCCGCGCTGGATCTACGTGCCCGCCTACATCGCGCTGGGCTGGGTGGCGGTGTTCTACATGCCGCAGCTGCAGGCCAGCGGCGGCTGGGCCGTGGTCTGGTTGCTGGCGACCGGCGGCCTCGCCTATACGGCGGGCGCGGTCATGTATGCGCTCAAGCGCCCGAATCCCTCACCGGCCTGGTTCGGGTTCCATGAGCTCTTCCATGCCGGGACCCTGATCGGCTTCGGCTGCCACTTCGCGGCAGTCACGGTTGCCGTGGTCTGACGAGTCGCCGTGATCTGGCGGGTTGCAGTGATCCGACGGGACGCCGTGCCCTGATGGGCCGCAGCATTCCGGATGGGCCGCCGTCAGCTGACGGTCGCCGCTCAGCGGTCCTCGGTGGAGGGTCGGGTCCCGCCCTCGGGGCGGTCGCCCGCTGGGCCATTCGCCTCAGAGGTCGGCTGGTCCGTCGTCGATGGGTCCTCCGCCGGCTGCTCGCTTGCCGACTGGTCCGTCGTCGGCTGAGTTTCCACCGGCTGTGTTTCCACCGGCTGTCCGTCCACCGACTGTGCATCCACTGGCCCGCCGTCGGCTTCCGCCGCCGCCTGTTCGGCCTCGGCGCGCTCTTCGGCCTCGATCCGCTCCTTGAGCCGTGCCTGGGCCTGGATCCGGCGGGTATGGCGGGTCATGCTGATCGCGAGCAGCACCACCAGCACCGCCAGCACGAAGGCCGCGAAGAAGCCCGGCAGCCCCGGCGAGACGGTGACGGAGTTGAGCTCTCCGCCGTCGGAGGGGCTCGGGGCGGCGAACACCAGGCCGGCGTCGAGCAGAAGCTGTGCCCCGTTCATGCGCGCGCCTCCATGGTCTCGTTCCGCAGCCCTGCGAACAGGTCGGTCTCAGGAAGCTTGACCCCGATCCGAGAGATGTGCAGCTCGTAGTCCTCGGTGCCCCAGGCCGCGGTCTCGGCATCGTGCGAGATGCGGAAGAACGGCCCTTCGGGATCGACCTGGGTGGCGTGCGCCCGCAATGCATCGTCCCTCACCGCGAGGTAGTCACGGACGTCGATGCGCGTGGTGAGCAGCCGATCATGGCTCTCGTCGTAGTGCTGGAGCATCTGATCGAGCTCCTCGTTCGGCGTTCCTTCGGTGCGCAGGTGCCGGCTGACCGCCGAGAACCGCTGCCGGTGGAAGCCGTTGATGTAGTAGAGCTTCGCGATCGACCAGGGATCGCCCAGCTCGGGCGCGAAATCCGGGTCCGCTGCGAGGTCGAAAGCGGCCACGCTGATCCGATTGACCTGGATGTGGTCGGGATGCGGGTAGCCGCCGTTCTCGTCATACGTGGTCATGACATGGGGGCGAAGGCGACGCACGGACTCGACCAGGGGGCGCACCGCCTCCTCGACTGGGGTGGCGGCGAAGCTCCCGGCCGGCAGCGGTGGCAGCGGGTCGCCTTCGGGGAGCCCTGAATCGATGAAGCCCAGCCACTCGTGGTCCACGCCGAGGATCTCTTTGGCGCGCTCCATCTCCCGGCGACGGATACCGGGCAGGGCCTCGACGGTCACGGTCGGGTCATCACGCAGGCGCGGGTTCAGGACATCGCCGCGCTCACCGCCGGTGCAGGTGATGACCGTGACCTGGACACCCTCGCGCGCATATCGAGCAGTCGAACCGGCACCCTTGGACGACTCGTCGTCCGGATGCGCGTGGACGGCCACCATCCGCAGTGGTTCATCGGAAGCGGGCAGCTGGACGGTCACGGGACTCCTCGGAGGCGGCTGGACGGTGTCGGGACCCCCAGCGACGGTGCGCATGCTCTGCACGGAGCCGGTGGGGTGCACCAGCGTCCGATCGTACGCCACCCCCGCTGAGTGGAACCGGGAGGAACCGGGGATTCCCGGACGACGTGACAGGCACCTCCCCACCTGTCCGGACGCTCCCGGGGAGCACCCGGACAGGGTCTGGGAGACTGGCCCCATGAACGACGTCAGGGAGCGGCACGCCGACCGCTATGGGAAGCCGCTCGTCAGCCGACGCACCGCCCGTGTGCTCCTCGCGCTCGCTGTCGCGGCGTTCGTGGCCGTGGTGCTCTACGTGGGGATCCAGGCCGCGAGCACGCCGGTCCGTTCCGAGGTGCTCTCCTACGAGCATCTCGCCGATGACTCGATCGGCGTGGACTTCATGGTGACCATGGACCCGGGCACGGAGGCGAGCTGCCGTATCCAGGCGCTGAACAAGGGCCGTGCGCAGGTCGGTTTCGTGGAGACGGAGATCCCTGCCCAGGAGGATCGACGCACCGCGCACCACGTCGAGATCTCGACCCAGGGCGATGCGGTCTCTGCAGAGGTCGTCAGCTGCTCCGCACGGTGAGCTGGCCGCGGTGATTACTCGATGCGCGTAAACGTGCCGGGGATCCCCGGGAAAGCGTTCCGCGCGGTGTAATGTATTCCGAAACCGGCTCGACGCCGATTGATCATCACCCGCACACGGGGCGCATGAGGACATGTGCCCCGTGATTCGCGTATATGGGGATCGTTTCCCGATGCGCACTACCGAGGACGACAGGAGTGAACCCATGAGCAGCCAGCCTAATGGCGCCTGGCTCACCCAGGACGCGTACGACCGCCTGACCAAGGAGCTCGCGGAGCTCGAAGGTCCGGCACGCGCAGAGATCACGGAGCGCATCGCTGCGGCTCGTGACGAGGGGGACCTGAAGGAGAACGGCGGCTATCACGCCGCTCGTGAAGAGCAGGGCAAGATGGAGTCCCGGATCGCGGATCTCCAGCGTCTGCTGAAGAACGCCGTGGTCGGCGAGGCTCCGAAGGACGACGGCGTGGTCGAGCCCGGCATGGTCGTGGGCATCACGATGGCCGGCAAGGAGCGCACCTTCCTGCTGGGGAACCGCGAGATCGCTGACGGCGACGACGACCTCGAGGTGTACTCCTCGGAGTCGCCGCTGGGCAGCGCGATCCACGGTTCCCGGGTCGGTGACACCGTCGAGTACACGGCGCCGAACGGGAAGACGTTCTCGATCGAGATCCTGACGGCCACGCCCTACAAGGCGTGACCCGCACGGCGTGAGCCGCCGCCCGAGATCGCGGGCGCAGAGCATGAAGGAAGGCCCCCGTCCCGGCAGCTGCTGGGATGGGGGCCTTCTTTCACGCATTCAACGAGCGCCCGCCCGGGGCAGGCGCCCAGGCCGGGCGCCTCGGGGCCCGAGCGGGCGGGCGTGGAGCTCAGATGCCGTCGCGGTCCTCGCGCGCCGGGTCGTGTAGCGGGTCCTGCGGCGCGTCTCCTCCCGCGTCGGCCACGGGGGTGCCGGAAGCCGGGAGGTCCGCGTCAGGGGCCGGATCCACCGGAGCCGGATCGGAACCCGCTGTGGTGGTGGCAGGAGTCGCAGTGGCGGTGACAGGAGCCGCGGCGGTGGCTGCAGCACCGGTGGTGGCCGCGCCTCGGGGAGCGGTCTCACCTCCGCGGACCGCGCCGGCCGGGCGCACCGTGGAGGGGCGCAGCGCGGCGAAGCTCGGGATCGCGAGCTTGATCCCGCCACCGCTCTCCGCGCCCGCTGCGGGGGCTCGTTTGCGGGTGAGCGAGGCGAAATGCTCGCGGCTCGCCCTGTCCTCTCCGAGATCCGGGCTCGGGTCTCGGCCCACCACGTACAGCAGCGTGGCGTTGACGAAGGCGATCACCGGGATCGCGAACAGCGCGCCGGGGATGCCGGCGATCATCGCGCCTCCGGCGACTCCGAGGAACACCGCCAGGGGGTGCAGCTCGACAGCTTTGCCCATCAGGAACGGCTGGAGCACGTTGCCCTCGATCTGCTGCACTGCGAGCACGATCGCGAGCATGATCAGCGCCCCGATCCAACTCTTCAGCACGAGCACCAGCAGCACGGCGATCACGCCGGAGAGGATCGCGCCGACCAGTGGGATGAAGGAGAACAGGAACACGAGCAGCCAGATCGGCACCGCATAGGAGCCGAGCCCGAGCGCCACCATGCCGATGGCGATGCCGATGGCGTCCACGGCGGCGACCAGGATCTGGGTGCGCATGTACGCCGACAGCGCCTTCCAGCCCCGGCGGAACGCTTCATGGGTGGGGACCCGGGCCGCGGGCGGCAGCAGGCCCACCACCCAGCGCCAGATCCCGGCACCGCCCGAGAGCAGGAAGAACAGGGTGAACAGCGCCACCAGGATGCCGGTGACGACGTTGCCGAGCACTGCAGCGGTGCTGAGCGCTCCGGAGACCAGCTGCCCGGAATACTGCTCAAGCTGCTGGAGGCCCTCGTCGAGTGCTGCGTTCATCATCGGCAGGTCGATCTGGAAGGTCGTGGTGGCCCACTCCACGAGGCCCTGGAACCCCGTGACGGCCTTGTCCTGGATATCCGCGAACTGTGCGAACAGCTGCCGTCCGGCGAGGGTGAACATCCCGGCGATCACCAACAGCAGACCGAGCAGCGCGATGCCGCTGGCCGCAGTTCGCCCGAGGAAGGTGTAGCGGGTGAGGACCTTGACGATCGGCGTCAGCAGCGCGGCGAGCAGGATGGCGATGAGCACCGGGATCACGATGGTGGTGATCTGCAGCAGCCCCCAGATGATCAGGGCGGCGGCAGCGACGACGACGATGAGCCGCCAGGACCACGCCGCAGCTCGACGAACGCCCAGCGGGATCTCCTCGACCTCCGGCGCGAGGCTCGAGGCCCTCGGGGTGGCGCGCAGCTTCGACATGGGACTCCTTCCGTGAGCCACGGCGGCTCAGGGGCATCCTAATCACGCACGCTCGAAGATCCGCACGCGAGCGCGGGAACGGGACCGACAGCGAGACCAGGACCGGGACCGACGAAGGTCGGCCCCTGACTCACCGAGCGGGGGGCATGTGCCTGACCTCGCGGGAACTACCGTGATCCCATGCACAGTGAGCACCCGTCCTCCTCTCCTGATCTCGAGGTCCCCCACGCGCCGCCCTCCCAGGCGGCCCCCGCTCCTTCCGGAGTGACCCCCGCTCCTTCCGGAATGACTCCCGCTCCTTCAGGGATGGCCGCCGGCCCTTCAGGGATGGACCCTGCTCCCTACGGGGCGGCCCCCGCATCGCAGCCGGTCCACGGGGTCGCCGCGCCGATCGCTGCCGACGCGGCGATCCCGGAGCGGAGCGCGCTGTCGATCCGAGGCCTGCGGAAGTCCTTCGACAAGACGGAGGTCGTGCATGGGATCTCCCTGGATGTCCCCCGCGGCTCCTTCTACGGGATCGTGGGCCCGAACGGGGCGGGAAAGACGACCACGCTGTCGATGGCCACCGGGCTGCTGCGCCCGGACGGAGGCACCGCCCATGTGCTCGGGCACGACATGTGGGCCGAGCCGCAGCAGGCCAAGGCCCTGCTCGGGGTGCTCGCCGACGGGCTGCGCACCTTCGACCGGCTGACCGGTCGGGAGCTGCTCACCTATGTCGGCCTGGTGCGCGGGATGAAGGCCGACGTGGTCGAGGAGCGGATGGAGTCACTGCTGACCGCACTGGACCTCGCCGGAGAGGACGGCAAGCTCGTCGTGGACTATTCCGCCGGCATGACCAAAAAGATCCTGCTGGCCAGCGCACTGCTGCATGCGCCCCGGATGCTGGTGCTGGACGAGCCGCTCGAGGCGGTCGATCCGGTCTCCGCGCAGGTGATCCGCAAGATCCTCACCGCCTATGTCGACGGTGGCGGCACCGTGGTGCTGTCCAGCCACGTCATGGAGCTGGTCGAGGGTCTGTGCAGCCACGTCGCCATCATCGCCCAGGGCGAACTGCTGGCCGACGGCACTCTGGACGAGGTCCGTCACGGCGGCAGCCTGGTCCAGACCTTCATCGACCTGGTCGGCGGCGGCGACGTCGCGGAGGGGAGCCTGTCGTGGTTGGAGTCCTGAGCAGCGAGCACGCAGCGACCGCCTCAGCAACGGACGTCCACCACGGTGCGATCTCGCAGAAGCACCTGATCCGCCTGCAGCTGACGCTCAAGTGGACGCTGTGGAAGCGGTCCTACCGCAAGAACGTCGGCAAGCTGGTCGGCACCATCTTCGGTGTGCTGTACACCCTCGGCGCCCTGGTGGGCCTGGTGTTCCTGTTCCTGGGCACCACGCTTTGGGCTGGGGAGGGCTCGACCTTCCCGCTGATCGTGCGGGGCCTGGGGGCTCTGGCCGTGCTGCTGTGGTTCCTGATCCCGGTGGTCGCCTTCGGCCTCGACGACACCCTCGATGCGCGGGCCTTCGCGCTCTTCCCCCGCAGCGCGAAGGAGCTCCAGCCCGGCATGTTCGCCGCTGCAGCGCTGAGCCTGCCCAGCCTCTTCACGCTGCTCGCGGTTGCGATCGCGACCGGGTTCGAACTGCTGTGGCTGATCGTGTTCGGCCAGGGCGCTGCATGGATCATCCTGGGTGCGCTCGCCCTGGTGCCGGCGAATCTCGCCGCCTTCGCCCTGTGCCTGCTGCTGCCTCGAGCCTGGTTCGCGCATTCGGCGAGCCGCGCCTCCTCGCGCAGCGGGCGTGAGGTGGGCGGGATCCTCGGCTTCCTGCTCATGTTCATTGTGATCTACGGCTTCTCGCTGGGCATGCAGCGCGTCTCCGATCTCGACTTCACCCTGCTGGGGCGCATGATGCCCACGGTCGTCGAGGCGCTCGCATGGACCCCCGTCGGCGCGCTCTTCGCCGTACCGATGGATCTCGCCGAGGGCCGGGTGCTCACCGCGCTCGTCCGGGCCCTGATCGGGGCGGTCACCATCGCGCTGGTGTGGCTGTGGTGGCGACGTTCGATCGATCTCTCCCTCACCTCGGCGCTCACCGGGGATGCCTCCTCGGGGAACACCAAGGTCTCCCCGCTGGTGCCGCGCTTCATCGCCCCGAGCGCCTTCGGCGCGGTGATGGGCAAGTCGCTGCGCTACTGGCGCCGCGACACCCGCTATCTCGCGGCCCTCGGCATCTATCCGGTGATCATCGTGTTCTTCGTGGCGATGGGGTTCATGCTCCCGGAATCACGACCGATGATGCTCGCGATGACGATCCTCATGTGCGGGATGAGCGGGATCAGCCTGGCCAACGAGATCGGTTTCGACGGTCCCTCGGGATGGGTCAACATCGTCACCGGACTGCCCTCCCGCGCAAACCTGACCGGCCGCATCGCCGCGATGGCGGTGCTCATGGTGCCCGGCGTGGTGGTGGCGACGATCGCGATCCCGCTCCTGTACGGGATGGCGGACCTGATGCCGATGACGGTGATGATCTCGCTGGGGGCGATGGCCTGCGGCTGGGGCATCTCGATGGTGACCGGCGTGCTGCTCCCCTATCCGAGCTCGCCTCCCGGCACCAACCCGATGAAGGACAAGTCCGCCTCGAGCTCGAACGCGATGGTCGCGATGACCGTGGCGATGGTGGGGGTGTTCGTGCCGCTGATCCCGGCGATCGGCGTGGGCATCTGGGGTGCCGTCTCAGGCAGCCTCGCCCTCACCCTGCTCGCGGGGGTGCTCGCGCTGGTGGCCGGTGTGGTCGTGTTCCTGGTGGGTCTGCGGATCGCCGTGGTGCGGCTGGACGCACGCTACCCGGATGTGTTCCAGAAGGTCCGCAACCACGTCTAGCGAGTGGCCCGCGGGCTCTGGGAGAGGTCGCGTTCCATCACCAGCGCATCGATCCGTCGGCCGCGGATCCGGTAGTAGCCGCGCCGACGGTCGATCTCCCGGTACCCGGCAGCCGCGTAGAACGCGCGCGCCCGAGTGTTGTCCTCCCGCACCTCGAGCAGCATCCGCTCGGCGCCGCCTTCCTGTGCCTGCTCCTGGCACCAGTTCAGCAGCGCCCGGCCGATGCCGGCGCCCTCGCGGCGGGTGCCGATGGTGTGCAGGTCGGCGATGTCTCCGGCGAGCATGATCCCGGCGTACCCGAGCAGCTCGCCGTTCCCCTGCGGCCCGGCCGCGGCGATGACGTAGCGACGGTCAGGGTGCTCGATCTCGGCGGCGAGCTGGAAGACGTTCCAGGCCTCGTCGGGGAACAGCTCGAGCTCGGCGAACGCGATCTCCTCGACGTCCTCGATATTCGCCGGGCGCAGCGCCCAGGCGGGGTCGACAGCCGGCTCGCCGGAGGGCACGGCGGGCGGGACTGCGGGGCCGGTCACGTCAGCGACCCAGTGCGCTCTTGCGTGCGGTGGGCTTGGCCGCATCCGGCTCGCGCAGGTACATCGGCTCGGTGCTGCTGAGATCCACGCCCCGCGCGGTCAGCGCGGCGGCGGCGAGCAGCAGATGCCCTGCATCGACATGCACCAGCTCCGCGGTGGCGGGCAGCAGGTCCGGGTAGATCCCGGTTCCGGAGCCGACCAGGATGTCGCAGGCGGTGAGCTCGTCGGCGACCGCCGCCGGGGCATCGACCGCCGGCTCGGAGATCCGGGTGACCTCACCGCTCGCCTCCCGGCGATAGCGGGCGTGGTAGACCTCGCGGCGACGGGCGTCGAGGGCCACCCCGACGGTGACGGTGCCGTCATGCGCGGCCCCTTCCTGGGCGGGGTCGAGCTCTGCGAGCGCCTGGTGGGCGAGGCCGTCGAGGGAGCTGAGCCCGTGCAGCGGTACCCCGAGCACTGCAGCGATCGAGCGAGCCGAGACCAGCCCCACCCGCAGGCCGGTGAAGGGGCCGGGGCCACGGCCCACCACGACGCCGGTGAGCTCGGACCGCTCCACTCCCGCGGCCTGCATCGCCTCGTCGATCAGGGCCAGCAGCACCTCGTCGTGGTGGCGGGAGCGCTCGTCGGCGCGGACCTGCAGGATCTCGGGTGCAGGGCCGGTGAGCTCACCGCTCGCGATGGCGACGCTCACCGCCCCGGAGGTGTCGATTCCCAGCAGCATCAGCGGTTCTCCTCGAAGGATTCGGCGGCCTCGGCGATCCCGTCGGGGCCGGTGATGGTGGCCAGCGCCGCCTCGAGGCGGGTGATCGCCGGCTCGTCCCAGCGAGGGCCGTGCGGGGTCAGCAGCAGGGTGCGCGGTTCGTCGGGGTCGTGCGGATCGTCGACATGGTCCGGGCGTTCGAGCTCGACCATCAGGTATGAGTCCACGAGGTGCTCGACCCGGTCCCGGCCCCACTCCACGACCGTGACGGCGCGGTCGAGATCTGCTTCGAGGTCGAGGTCGTCGATCTCTCCGCCCCCGCCGAGGCGATAGGCGTCCACATGGACGAGGTCGGGGCCCGCGCCGAGGCTCGGGTGGACCCGTTCGATGACGAAGGTCGGGGAGGCGACGGGCCCGCGCACGCCCAGTCCGGCACCCAGGCCCTGGGTGAAGGTGGTCTTGCCGGCGCCGAGAGGGCCGTCGAGCACCAGCAGGTCTCCGGGCTGCAGCACCGCGGCCAGCGCCCGGGCGACCGTGCGGGTCCCGTCGGCGTCGCGGGTGCGCACGGGCAGTGCTCCCCTGCGCGCATCGCTCATGAGCGCACCTCGCGGGTGACGCGTCCGGAGACGGAGGTGAGGACCTCGTAGGGGATCGTGCCGGCGGCACGCGCCCAGTCGTCAGCGGTCGAGGCGGCGGGATCGTTCGGGGCGCCGCCCGCGTCGCCGAAGAGGAACACCTCGTCGCCCGCACGCGCGTCCGTCCCCGGGCCCAGGTCGATGACGATCTGGTCCATGCTGATGCGGCCCACCTGCGGGGCCCGACGGTCCCCGGACTCGGTGCGCACGATCACGTCGCAGCGGTCGCTGGCGGCGCGGTGGAGTCCGTCGGCATAGCCGATCGGCACCAGCCCCAGGCAGGTGGGGCGGTCGGTGGCACGGAGACGGCCGTAGCCGATGCTCTGCCCCTCCGGCACCTCTTTGACCAGCGCGAGGCGGCTGGTCAGGGTCATCGCCGGGCGCAGCGGCACATCTGTGGGCACCGGCGGGTAGCCGTACAGCGCGATGCCGGGCCGCACGATGTCGCGGTGCAGATCCGGGCGTGTGAGGGTGGCTGCAGAGTTCGCGATGTGCTGCAGCGGGATCGGACCGACCTCCTCGGCGAGCGCCGCGCAGGCGGAGTCGTACAGCTCCACCTGCTGATCGGTCGACGGATCGGAGGGGTCATCCGCCGTGGTGAGGTGGGTCCAGGCGCCGGCGACCTGGATGAAATCGTCCTCCCGCATGGCGGCGCCGATCTCCCGGATCTGCCAGGGCAGCACGCCGTTGCGTCCCATCCCGGTGTCGATCTTCAGGTGCACGCGGGCGCGGCGGTCGGCCTGCCGGGCCGCCTCGGCGACCAGCGCCAGCATCTCCGGGGAGCCGACGGAGACGTCCACGCCGGAGCTGAGCACCTCGGGCAGCACAGTGCGCGCGGTGTGCGGCTCGTAGAGCCAGGTGAGGATCTGCGCATCGAGTCCGGCCCGGGCGAGTGCGAGCGCGCTCGCGGGGTGGGCGACGCCCAGCCAGGTCGCACCACCCTCGATCGCGGCGCGGGCCGCGGTGAGCATGCCGTGCCCATAGCCGTCGGCCTTGACCACCGCCATCAGCGCCGTCTGCTCCTCGAGCAGGGTGCCCAGGGCACGCGTGTTCTGCGTGATCGCCGAGGGGTCGATCACGGCCCGGTTGGGCACGTGCCGAGGGTCCTCGGCAGGGATCGGGATGGTCATCGGGCTCCTTGGATCACGGCTGGGCGCCTGCCAGGATAGTCCCGATCGCGGCGGGCAGGTGTGAGGCCACCTCGAGGGCGACCAGAGGGTGCAGGCCGTCGTGCGAGGCGAGTCGGCCGGCGCGGCCGTGGAGGATCGCGGCGAGCGCAGCAGCATCCGGCCCGGGAAGCCCCGCAGCGAGAAGGGTGCCGAGCACCCCGGCGAGCACGTCCCCGGTGCCGGCGGTCGCGAGCATCGGGGTCGCATCGTCCTGGGCCCTCAGCGGTCCACCATCCCCGGGGGCGACGAGCGTGATCGCGCCCTTCAGCAGCACGGTGGCGCCGGTGGCGCTCGCGAGGGCGGGGGCGAGGAGCACGCCCGGCAGGTCGGGGTCCAGGCCCAGGCGGCTGGCGAGCCGTTCGGCCTCCCCGCGGTGCGGGGTGAGGACCACGTCGGTGCCGAAGCGGTGCTCCGGAGTGATCGTGCCAAGGGCGCCCGCGTCGATCGCGCCACGTGCGATCGTCTTCTCTCTCGCGCCATCTCCCGTGCCATCTCCCGCGCCGTCTTCCGCGCCGTCTCCCGCGCGCAGGCAGTTCACGCCCGCAGCCGCACGAGGGTCCTCAGGTCCGAGCCCGGGGCCGACGACCAGCGCGTCGGTGCGGCCGACGGCGGTGAGGTCCACCGCGTCCGGCCCGCCCTGGGCGCGCTCGACCCGGTGCCCGACCACTTCCGGCCGCTCGCGCAGCACCAGGTCGAGCACCGTCTGCGGGGCGAGGCAGCGGACCATCCCGGCCCCAGCCCGCGCCGCGCCGGACACGGCGAGCACCGCCGCCCCCGGGTACTGCTCGCTGCCGGCTGCGAGCGCGACCACCCCGCGGGTGTACTTGGTGGCGTCCCGCCCCGGCTGCGGCAGCAGGCCACGGGCGTCGGCGTCTTCGAGACGCAGCACAGCGGGGGCGGGCAGGTGCGGGCCGAGGCCGAGGTCCACGAGGTGGAGGATGCCGGCGCGCTCGGCTCCGCCGGGCAGCAGCAGCCCGGCTTTGACCGCTCCGAAGGTGACGGTCTCGGTGGCGTGCAGGGCCTCGTCGGCGGCCTGTCCGGTGGTGGCGTCGACGAAGCTCGGCAGGTCGACCGCGATCACGGGGACTCCGCTCCCCCGCACCACCGCCAGCAGCGGGAGGAGGTCGGCGGGGACCTCGGGGCGGCCACCGATGCCGAGAATCGCATCGAGCACCAGCGTGGTCCGGGCCAGAGTGTCCTGGAGCATGCCGGGTGCGGTGTCGGCCAGCGGGAGGATCTCGCCTCCCTGCTCGCGCAGCGCAGCGGCCCCCTCGTCGTGGAGGCGATCTGCAGTGGCGATCGCGTCGGCGTGGATGCCGTCGGCGCGAAGCATCGCGGCGGCATGGAGCCCGTCGCCGCCGTTGGCACCAGCGCCGACGAGGACCAGCACCCGGGGCACGTCCGGACTGCTGGTGTCAGGGGTACCCAGTCGGGCCGCGACGTGGCCGGCCAGGGCGCGGGCGGCGCGGAGCATGAGCGGCTCCCCCGCCGCCAGCAGCGGCGCCTCCGCCGCACGCACCGCCGCCGCGGTGTGCCCGCAGATCACGGGAGCCTGCTTCCGTCGCCGGTACCGACCCCGCGTTCGGCGACGACGATCGCGGTGGCGACGTCCCCGTCGTGAGAGAGGGACAGGTGCAGGTGGGCCACGCCCTGGGCCTCGGCGGCCCGCAGGGTGGCACCGCGCAGGCGCAGGTACGGGCGGCGCACCTCGGTGCGCTCGACGGTGACGTCCTGCCAGGAGAAATCGCCTGGAGCGCCGAGGGCCTTGCCCACGGCCTCCTTGGCCGCGACCCGAGCGGCGCGCGAGGCGGCGGAGAGATGGCGTTCTGACGGGGTCAGCAGCCGGTCGAGCAGGGCGGGGGTGCGCTCCAGCATCGCGGTCAGGCGCGCGATCCCCACCACGTCGATGCCGACGCCCGCGATGGTGCCATCGTCCTGGGGCGCGAACGCCCGGCCCCCGAAGCTGTGATCGGGGCCGGGCGTCGGCGATGCAGTCGGAGAAGTGCTCACCCCGGCAGTATCACACCCCCGCCTGGGCTGAGCGGGAGTGCCGGCTCACTCCACGGTGACGGACTTGGCGAGGTTGCGCGGCTGATCCACATCCAGGCCCTTCGCCGTCGCCAGCTCGCAGGAGAAGATCTGCAGCGGGATGACGGTCAGCAGCGCGGCGAAGAGGGTGCGGGTGGCGGGCACCCGGATCACCACATCGGCATAGGGCAGCACCGCATCGTCGCCCTCCTCGGCGATCACCAGGGTGCGGGCGCCGCGGGCGCGCACCTCCTGGATGTTCGAGACCACCTTGGAGTGCAGGGAGTGACGGCCGTTCGGGGAGGGCACGATGACGAACACCGGCTGTCCCTCCTCGACCAGGGCGATCGGGCCGTGCTTGAGCTCCCCGGCGGCGAAGCCTTCGGCGTGGATGTAGGCGATCTCCTTGAGCTTGAGCGCGCCCTCCATCGCCGTCGGGTAGCCGACGTGGCGGCCCAGGAAGAGCACGCTGGTGGCGTCCTTCATGTCGCGGGCGAGCTGCTCGACCTGTGCGGAGTTGTCCAGCACCTGCTGGATCTGGTCCGGGAGCTGCTCGAGGTCGCCCATCAGCGCCGCGATCTCGTCGGGGTAGAGGTTGCCGCGCACCTGGGCGAGGAACAGGCCCAGCAGGTAGCAGGCCGCGATCTGGCCGAGGTATGCCTTGGTGGAGGCGACCGCGATCTCGGGGCCGACGTGCAGGTACAGCGCCGCATCCGCCTCGCGCGGGATGGTCGAGCCGCGGGTGTTGCAGATCGCGATGACCTTCGCGCCCTGTTCCCGGGCGTGGCGCACCGCCATCAGGGTGTCCATGGTCTCGCCGGACTGGGAGATCGCGACGACGAGCGTCTTCTCGGTGACCACGGGGTCGCGGTAGCGGAACTCGTGGGCGAGCTCGACCTCGGTGGGGATGCGGCACCAGTGCTCGATCGCGTACTTCGCGACGGCGCCGGCATTCGCGGCGGTGCCGCACGCGACCACGACGATCTTGTCGATGCTGCGCAGCACGGAGGGGTCGATGTCCATCTCGTCGAGCTTCAGGGAGCCGTCCTCGAGGCGGCCCCGCAGGGTGTCCGCGACGGCGCTGGCCTGCTCGTGGATCTCCTTGGCCATGAAGGAGTCATAGCCGCCCTTCTGCGCGGCCGCGGCGTCCCACTCGATCGTGTATCGCTTGGCGTCGGTGACCTCGTTGCCGTCGAAGTCGATGATCGACACGGAGTTCGCAGTGACGGTGACGACCTGGTCCTGGCCGATCTCGAGGGCCTCCTTGGTGGAGTCTACGAAGGCGGCGACGTCCGAGCCGAGGAAGTTCTCGCCCTCGCCGAGGCCCACCACCAGCGGGGAGTTGCGGCGGGCGGCGACCACGGTGTCCGGGGCGTCCTTGTGCACAGCCAGCAGGGTGAAGGCACCCTCGAGGGAGGCGGCGCTGCGGCGCATCGCCTCGGTGAGGTCCCCGGCCTGCTCCATCTCGCGGGCGATCAGGTGTGCGGCCGCCTCGGAGTCGGTCTCGGAGGTGAAGAGGAAGCCGTCGGCCTCGAGCTCGGCGCGGAGGTTCGCGAAGTTCTCGATGATGCCGTTGTGCACCACGGCCAGCTCCCCCTCGCGGCCGCCCAGGTGGGGGTGGGCGTTGAGGTCGGTGGGTGCTCCGTGGGTGGCCCAGCGGGTATGGGCGATGGAGACCCCGCCGGTGGTCTCGGCGGCGTCCTGGAGCGCCTCGCGGAGGTTCGCGAGCTTGCCGGCGCGCTTGGTGACGCGCACGGAGCCGTCATCGATCACGGCCACGCCCGAGGAGTCATATCCGCGGTACTCGAGGCGAGCGAGGCCCTGAAGGGCGACGTCCACCGGACGGGAAGAGGGGCTCTTGGCCCGAGGGCCTGCATATCCGACGATTCCACACATGCCGCTCACGCTAATGATCGCGGGAGAGTTCGGCACTCCCCGTGCGGATTCCGTGAGAGGCCTTCCTCACGATGGCGGACCCCGGCGCGCAGCCATGACCAATGGCTGCACATAGTGAGCAGAAATGAGCAGGCATTCATGCGCGGAGCTGACCGCCTCTCGCCTGCGCTCCGCCCGAGTCGCACCACGCCGCACCCGTGGCCCGGGCCCGCACCGCGAGCTGGAACAATCACCCCATGAAGTCTGCGTCGACGTCGAGCACCGTCACTCCTTTCGAGGAGATCCCCCGGGAGGACTGGGCACGGCTCTCGCAGCAGACCCCGCTGCCGCTGTCCGAGGAGGACGTCACCCGGCTGCGCGGCCTCGGCGATCGACTCGACCTGCAGGAGGTCGACGCCGTCTATCGGCCGATCTCGCGCCTGTTGAACATCCAGGTCGCCGCCGCCCAGGCGCTGCGCCGGAACCGCGAGGACTTCCTCGATCAGCACCAGCAGCGCACCCCGTACGTGATCGGAGTGGCCGGCTCAGTGGCGGTCGGCAAGTCCACCACCGCCCGACTGCTCCGGGAGCTGATGGCCCGCTGGCCGGATACCCCGCGGGTGCAGCTGGTGACCACCGACGGATTCCTCTACCCCAACGCCGAGCTCGAGGCGCGGGGCATCATGCAGCGCAAAGGCTTCCCCGAGAGCTACGACCGGCGCCGCCTGCTGCGCTTCGTCGCCGACGTGAAGGCCGGGCACGAGCGCGTCGAAGCGCCGATCTACTCCCACCTGACCTACGACATCCTCAAGGACGAGCGCGTGGTGGTCGAGCAGCCCGACGTGCTGATCGTCGAGGGGCTGAACGTGCTGCAGCCGGCCCGTCCCCGCCGCGACGGCCGCCTCGGGATGGCCGTCTCGGACTTCTTCGACTTCTCCGTCTACGTCGATGCGCGGATGGAGGACGTGCAGCGCTGGTACGTGGACCGCTTCCTGCAGCTGCGGCGCACCGCCTTCTCCAACCCCCGCTCCTACTTCCGCCGCTACGCGGAGCTCACCGACGAGGAGGCCAAGGAGACGGCGCTGGGGATCTGGCGCTCGATCAACGGCCCGAACCTCACCGAGAACGTAGTCCCCACCCGGGGCCGCGCCGACCTGGTGCTGCGCAAGGACGGCCAGCACCGCGTCCACTCGGTGCTGCTGCGGAAGGTGTGAGCGGCCCGGTTGTCATCGCGCATAGACCCCTGACAGCGAGACACCCCCCGATCACGGGACCCCTCACGCGACACGCCCGCCGAGACCACCGATCCCATCCGTTTCTGGCAGGAATCCGCGTTCTCGACGGGCGTGCCCCGAGACCGGAGAGGGTCAGAGACCCACGCGCTCCCGGACGATGACGGCGAGGCGCTCGGCCATCTCGGTCGCCTGCTCATCGGTGGGGGCCTCGACCATGACGCGCACGACGGGCTCGGTGCCGGAGGGGCGCAGCAGCACCCGGCCGGTCTCCCCCAGCTCCTGCTCCACTGCGGCGACGGCGTCGGCGACCCCGCGGTCGATGGTGGCCTTGGCCTTGTCGATGTTCTTGACGTTGATGAGCGCTTGCGGGAGCCGGGTCATCACGTTCGCGAGGTCCCGGGCGGTGCGGCCGGTCTCGGCCATCCGCTGCATCAGGTGCAGGGCGGTGAGCTCGCCGTCGCCGGTGGTGGCGTGCTCGGCGATGATCACGTGCCCGGACTGCTCGCCGCCGATGGAGTAGCCGCCGAGGTTCATCTCCTCGAGCACGTAGCGGTCGCCCACGCCCGTCTGGCCGAGCACGATCCCGTGCTCCTTCATCGCGAGCTTGAGGCCGAGATTGCTCATCACGGTCACCACCAGGGTGCCGTCATGCAGCTTGCCTCGCTCCTTGAGGTCCAGCGCGAGGATCGCCATGATCTGGTCGCCGTCGATGATCTCGCCGTCGGCGGCGACTGCGAGGCAGCGGTCCGCGTCGCCGTCGAAGGCGACGCCGATGTCCGCGCCGTGCTCGAGCACCGCGGCCTGCAGCGGCTCGAGGTGGGTGGAGCCGCAGCCGTCGTTGATCAGGCCGCCGTCGCTGCGGTCGCCGATCACGTGCACGGTCGCACCGGCACGGCGCAGGGCGTCGGGGCCGGTGAGATAGGCGGCGCCGTTGGCGCAGTCCGCGACCACGGTCAGGCCGTCCAGGGGTCGGTCCAGGGTGGAGACGAGGTGCTGGACGTAGGCCTCGACCGCTCCGTCGTAGCGCGAGATGGTGCCGACGTCGGTGCCCTGGGGGCGGTCCCATTCCTCACCGAGGCGCGCCTCGATGGCGTCCTCGACCTCATCGGGCAGCTTGGTGCCGCCACGGGCGAAGAACTTGATGCCGTTGTCCGGCGCCGGGTTGTGGGAGGCGGAGATCATCACGCCGAGGTCCGCACCGGTGGACTGCACGAGATACGCGAGGCCCGGGGTGGGCAGCACCTCGGCGTCGAGCACATCGACTCCGGCGGCGGCCAGGCCCGCGCTCACCGCGGCGGAGAGGAAGTCGCCGGAGGGGCGGGTGTCGCGGGCGACGATCGCGCGGGGCCGGGTGCCGCCGAAGGCCCCCAGGGTGCCCAGTACGTGGGCAGCGCCCACGGACAGCTCGACCGCGAGCTCCGCAGTGATGTCGCCGTTCGCGCGTCCGCGCACTCCGTCGGTGCCGAAAAGTCGTGCCACAGGATTCTCCTCATGAGGATTCGGGGTCTGCGGGCCCCCGTGAGCACTGCCGCGCAGGCGTGTCGCGCGCAGGTTCCAGGCCGGAGGTCCGCTGTGAGACTACCCGCTGGAGAGACCCCGGCTGGACTGATCCCTCGTCACCGAGGGGTTGCGCCGGTTACTTTGGAGGGATGTCCGATCCCGTGCTGCTCCCCCGCCTGCTGCCCTCCGCGATCAGCCATCACGTGGGCGATCGCACCGCGAGCAGGGGCCTCGGTGCAGCCCGCGCCGGCCGTGTCACGGACCTCCGCTGGGAGGTGGCGAGCTCGACCGTGTCGGCCGAGGTCGCCGAGGAGGACGGCACGCTGCGCCATCCCGAGGTGCAGCTGACGGAGTACGAGGAAGACTCCGTCTCCCGCCGCTTCCACTCTCCGGGGCCCGGTGGTCTGTGGCGGCCCCGCGGCTCCGCCTGCGACTGCTCCGTCGGCGAGGCGTGCGTGCACGTCGCGGCGACCCTCTACCGGCTCAATGACCTCGGTTCCGAGGTGGTGCGGGAGAGCCCGCCCGCCGAATGGCGCAGCGTGCTGCGACCCCTGCTGAACGCGACGCCGACCACCGACGGCGGCAATGCCGCGATGCCCCGCCCGCTGGCCCTGCGCTTCGATCTCGAGGCGGGCACCTCCGGGACCAGCACCTCCCGTCATCATCGCGAGATCGCGACGCCCGCCCATGTCGAGGCGGGCGCCGAGCTATGGCTGGGGATGCGGCCCCTGACCCGGGGCCGCAAGGGTGCCTGGATCAAGGGGGACCTGTCCTGGCGCACCTTCGAGTTCCGCCTCGCCGGCCGCGAGTACGACCCGACCCATGGCGAGGCGCTGACCCGCATCTTCGCCGCCGCCTCGGTGGAGCGCTCCTACTCCAGCGGGGCGATCGATCACCTCTGGCTGAACTCGATCACCTCCCCTCTGTTGTGGCAGTCGCTCGAGCATGCGCGGGCCGCCGGGGTGGAGTTCCTGCCCGGCAGCGGGCTGGCCGCCATCGACCTGGTGGCCGGCGGTGAGGTGGGACTGGACCTGCAGTCCGACGACACCATCGGGGAGCTGTACGTGCGGCCCCGCATCGCCGTGGCCGGGGAGAAGGTGCCCCGGGGCCGACTCCTCGGAGCTTCCGGGGTGCTGGATGTGGAGACCACGGAGGACGGGCTGCTGGCTGCTCGCCTCGCCCCGCTCGGCTCCTCGGTGCCGCGCGCCCTGCGCTCGCTGCTGCATCGCCGGGAGCCACTGGTGATCCCGGCGGAGGATCGCCAGGCATTCCTCGAGGTCGCCTACCCGCAGCTGCGAACCCTGACCACCATGACGAGCCTGGACGGCAGCGTGGAGCTTCCTGCGGCGCGCCGGCCCACCCTGCACCTCACCGCCGCCTACGCCTCGGGGGACCGTCTGTCCCTGCGCTGGTCCTGGCGCTATCACGATCCGGACCGGCGTCTGCCGATGGATCAGCGTCAGGGCGCCCATCGCGACCTGGCCCACGAGGAGGAGGTGATCGCTGCAGCGATGACCCTGTGGCCGCTGGAGGCGACGGACTCCCCCGAGCTGCTCAGCGGCACCGACACCGCCGATTTCACCGAGCATGTGCTGGACGACCTCGCTGCGATGGATCACGTCGAGGTCGAGATCACCGGCACCCGCCACGCCTATCGCGAGCTGGACAGCGCCCCGAATGTGCGCGTCACCCAGCAGGCCTCGCCCGGGAAGAACGACTGGTTCGACCTCGGCTTCGAGATCACCATCGAGGGCCGGCAGATCCCGTTCCCGAGCCTGTTCGTGGCGCTCGCCCGGGGCAGCGCGAAGCTGCTGATGCCCGATCGCACCTACTTCTCGTTGGACCATCCGGCCTTCGACGCGCTGCGGGAGCTGATCCGCGAGGGCGAGGCGCTCGCGGAGTGGGAGCCGGAGCGGCAACGGATCTCCCGCTTCCAGGTGGACATGTGGAACGACCTCCAGGAGGTCGCCGACGAGACGGTCGCGAGCAGCGAGTGGAGCCGCACCGCGCTGTCCCTGCGCTCGCTCGAGGACACGCCACCGCCCCCGCTCCCGCGCGGCCTGCAGGCCGAGCTGCGTCCCTACCAGCACGAGGGCTTCACCTGGCTGGACTTCCTCTTCAGGCACGGGCTCGGCGGGGTGCTGGCCGACGACATGGGCCTGGGCAAGACGGTCCAGACCCTCGCCCTGATCGCCCGTGCCCGCGAGCAGGATCCGCAGGCTCCGCCGTTCCTGGTGGTCGCCCCTGCCTCGGTGCTGCCGGTGTGGCGACGTGAGGCCGAGCGTTTCACCCCCGGCCTGACGGTGAGGGTGCTGGACCGCACCGCCGCCTCCCGCGGCACAGACCTTCCTGCCGCAGCGATCGGGGCTGATCTGCTGGTGACCAGCTATTCGGTGCTGCGCATCGATGAGGAGGAGTTCGCGAGCTCTCGCTTCCAGGGCTTCGTGCTCGATGAGGCGCAGTTCGTGAAGAATCGCCGCTCGCGCACCCACCGCGCCGCGAAGGGTGTGCAGGCCAGCTTCCGGCTCGCGATCACCGGTACCCCGATGGAGAACTCCCTGGACGATCTGTGGGCGATCCTCGATCTGGTCGCCCCGGGTCTGCTGGGCACCGCGATCGGGTTCCGCAAGCAGTACACGCTGCCGGTCGAGTCCGGTGACCACCCCGGCCGGATGGAGCTGCTGCGCCGCCGGGTGCGCCCCTTCCTGCTGCGCCGCACCAAGGAGCTGGTCGCCGCGGAGCTGCCCGAGAAGCACGAGGAGGTGCTCATGGTGACCCTCTCGCCGGAGCATCGTGCGGTGTACGACTCGGTGCTGCAGCGAGAGCGGAAGAAGGTGCTGGGCCTGATCGACACGGATCTTGATCGCAGCCGTTTCATCGTGTTCCGTTCCCTGACGCTGCTGCGGATGCTCGCGCTGGATCCGGCTCTCGTCGACGCCGAGGAGTACGCGGACGTACCCAGCTCGAAGCTCGAGGCGCTGTTCGATCGTCTCGAGGAGGTGATCGGCGACGGGCACCGGGTGCTGCTGTTCAGCCAGTTCACCTCCTACCTGGACCGGGTTGCGGCCGAGCTCGAGCGGCGTGGGGTGAGCTATTCGCATCTGGACGGTTCCACCCGCGACCGGGATGCGGCGGTGACCGGCTTCCGGGAGGGCGATGCCCCGGTGTTCCTGATCTCGCTGAAGGCGGGCGGCTTCGGCCTCACCCTCACCGAGGCGGACTACGTCTTCCTGCTGGACCCGTGGTGGAACCCTGCCGCGGAGAACCAGGCTGTGGACCGTGCGCACCGCATCGGTCAGGAGCGCCAGGTGATGGTGTACCGGATGATCGCGGAGGACACGATCGAGGAGAAGGTGCTCGCGCTGCAGCGGCGCAAGGCCGAGCTGTTCGATGCCCTCACCGATGGTGGCGAGGCGTTCCGCTCCGCGGTCACTGCGGAGGACCTGCGTGAGCTGCTGAGCTGAGTCGGCTCGCTCAGCGTTTCCAGGGCGTCGCGGCGGTGCCGTATGCGCCGATGGGCTGCTCGATGCTCGCCTCGGCCACCCGCAACGGGGGCGGGACGGCGTCGAGCAGGGACCCGGCCGACTCCACTCGCACCCGGGGCACCTCCAGCATCGCCGGGGCCTCCGACGGCGGTGAAGGCATCGCCAGCAGAGTGTGGGCCGCGCCGAGCAGGCTGAGCCGCAGTGTGCTCGCCCGCGCGCGGGCCAACGCCTCCATCACCTGCGCGGCCAGCATCTGCCCGGTGGAATGGTCGAGGGCCTGGACGGGCAGCGCTCCCGGCCGCCCTTCTGCACCGCATTCGACGGCGATGCCGGTGGCAGCCTGGACGATCGAGTCGAAGCCGGCGCGGTGTGCCCATGGCCCCGTCTCACCCCAGGCGGAGAGGGAGACGATCACTGCCCGCGGCGCCAGCTGCTCGAGCTCCTCGATGCCGAGACCCAGTGTGGCAAGGGCCCCCGGTCGATAGCCCCACACGATCACATCAGCCTCGGCGGCGAGTGACCGGAGCTGCTCCGGGGCGCGGCGCAGGTCCAGCTGGGCGCTGCGCTTGCCCATCCCGGTGGAGAGGTGCTGGTCCAGGAGCTCCGGGAGATGCGGCGGGTCGATGCGCAGCACGTCCGCGCCGAGGCAGGCGAGCAGCTGAGTGCCGCTGGGACCTGCGATCACCCGGGTCAGGTCCAGCACCCGCACCCCTGCCAGCAGGGCGAGCGCGGTAGTCCCGGACGTGTTCGTCGCCGGGGGAAGCGCCGGGCGCTCCCCGCGGTCGGTGACGCTCACCCATTCGGCTTCCTGCGGCGCGCTGAGAGCGTCTTGCCGCGCCCGGGCCTGGGGATGTGCGGCCCACTCCTGCCTGGTGCGGACCCGCGCCGCGATGCCGCCGGCCGCGGTGACCTCCTCCTCGATCTCTGCGGCGTCGCGCCGTGCGATCGCACGCTCGAGCCCAGCCCGGTCCTGCACCCCGAGCACGCGGCGGAGCACCTCGGCATGGTGGGGGTAGTTCCCGTGCAGCCGCACCCAGCCGTCCCGAGCCTCGAGGAAGCCGGAGAATTCACCCCACGGCTGCGGGACCCGCCCGTCGATCCGCAGATGCTCGATCGCCGAGAAGGACGCTGCGACGAGTTCCGGGGCGGTGGCGATGGTGAGGTGGAGGCCGCGCGCTGTCGCGAGCTCGGCGGCGGCATCCCGCGCTCGCCCCACAGAGGACCAGGCCAGCTGTTCGACATCGAACGGGCCGGTCCACCAGCGGCGCGGGGTGAATGCCCAGTCTTCGGCGGCGTCTCCAGCGGCGACCATGTCCGGAGCCTAGCGGGGCGGGCCGCCCACTCGCGCGAGCACCCCCGCAACGCGACGATGCCCCCGACCCGGAGGTCGAGGGCATCGTGCGTGCAGCGTGAAGGGTGCGGAGCATTGCCCCGCGCCCGATCAGCGCTTGGAGTACTGCGGAGCCTTGCGGGCCTTCTTCAGACCGGCCTTCTTACGCTCGATGACGCGTGCATCGCGGCGCAGGAAGCCTGCCTTCTTGAGGATCGCGCGGTTCGCGTCTTCGTCGATCTCGTTCAGCGCGCGGGACACACCGAGGCGCACGGCGCCGGCCTGTCCGGACGGGCCGCCGCCGTGGAGGCGGACCCACACGTCGAAGCGGCCCTGGAGGTCGAGGACCGTGAACGGGTCGTTGACTTCCTGCTGGTGCAGCTTGTTCGGGAAGTAATCCTCGATGGCGCGGTCATTGATGATCCACTGGCCGGAGCCGGGGGTCAGGCGCACGCGAGCGATCGCGCGCTTGCGACGACCGGTGCCGTAGCCCGGTGCGATCGCGGACTGGCCGGCGCCGACGGCGGACTCGCCGGTCGACTCGGTGGTGAAGCTCGAGGGTGCGGACTCGTCGGTCACGGCCTCGAGGTTGTCGGTGGTATCGGGGGTGGTCTCAGTCACGGTTCTCCTTGGTTCGTCCGTGCGGCAGGGCGGAGTGGCGGGACACCCGCTTACTGCGCCACCTGATCGATGGTGAAGGGGACGGGCATCTGAGCGGCGTGCGGGTGCTCGGAGCCCTTGTAGACCTTGAGCTTCTTGATCTGCTGATCAGCAAGCTTGTTCTTGGGGAGCATGCCGCGAACAGCCTTCTCCACTGCGCGCTCGGGATTCTTCTCGAGCAGCTCGGAGTAGGGGGTGCCGCGGAGGCCGCCGGGGTAGCCGGAGTGGCGGTAGGCCAGCTTGGCCTCCCGCTTGTTTCCGGTCAGCGCGACCTTGTCAGCGTTGATGATGATCACGAAGTCGCCTGCATCCACATGGGGTGCGAAGACCGGCTTGTGCTTTCCCCTCAGGAGCTGTGCAACCTGGGAAGCGAGCCGGCCGAGGACGACATCCGTTGCGTCGATGACGTGCCAGGAACGCTCGACATCGCCGGGCTTCGGGGTGAACGTACGCACTCGTGCCTTCTTCTCTCGTCGTGGTGCCCGGGCGGCAAGACGCCGACCAGGCACGGTTCGATGGACCGTGGGCACGCTTCCTTCGGGTAAAAGCATGGCCCCTATGGCTGTACCCGGCCCGCTCCGCTCACGACGCGACGGCGGTCCTGGATGTGGGTGAGATTCCCTTTCGCGCCGGGCATCAGAGAACGGCTGCGGAGTCGGGGCACACATCAAGGCACAACAGCGCTCAACAATACGCACTGCCGCACCCGAGCGTCAACGCAGAAGACCCCTGTCAGAGGTGTGATCTGCGCCCGACTCCGGTCCCGGTCCTGCCCCGGCTCTCCGCCCAGGCCCGCTCCGGCTCCCCACCAGGCTCTGGACCCAGCTCTCAGCCTGCCTCTGGGCCCGCCTCGGGGAGTGGCTCCTGGGGCGGCGGCTGGCGCAGCGTCCGGGTGCGCGCAGCCCAGGCGGCGAGCTCCTCATCGGGAGGGTAGGCGACGTGGTCCAGGGTGAGTCCCTGCGGGGGGCACAGCGGGGCCGCGCCGACGCCGTCGCGGGTGGCGGCCTGGCGCGTGCGGGCGGTGAGCACCTGCGCCGGCCAGTCGAGGTCCCGTCGGCCCTCCCCTACCCCGATCAGGGCCCCGACCAGGGAGCGCACCATGTGATGGCAGAAGGCGTCGGCGACCACGGTCGCGACGATCAGCCCCGCATCTGCACGCCCCTCCTCCGGTCGCTCCCAGGTCATCTCGCGCAGTTCGCGGATGGTCGTCGCCCCTTCGCGGGGGCGGCAGAAGGAGAGGAAGTCATGCTCGCCGAGCAGCGGGGCGCTCGCCCGCGCCATCGCCTCGACGTCCAGGGGCCGACGGTGACGCAGCACGTCCCGGCGCAGCGGGTCATGGGCGGCGGGCCCATCGGAGATCCGGTATCGGTAGCGTCGCCACAGCGCGCCGAAGCGGGCATCGAAGTCGCCCGGCACCACCCGTGCGACATGGACCACCACGTCGTCGGGCAGCACGCCTGCAAGCCGGGTGACCAGCGCTTCAGCGGGGCTGCGGGGCGAGCGCCCGGGCAGGGTGGCCAGCACGTCATCGGGCAGTTCGAGATGACAGACCTGCCCCCGGGCGTGGACCCCGGCGTCGGTGCGCCCGGCGACGGTCACCCGTGCCGGGACTCTGGCGATCCGGCCGAGCGCCTGTTCGAGCTCCCCCTGAACGGTGCGCTGGCCGGGCTGGGCGGCCCAGCCATGGAAGTCGGTGCCGTCATAGGAGAGGTCCAGGCGCAACCGGGTGACGGCGCGGGCGCGGGGCAGCGCGCCGGCGTCGGTCACGGCGGGATCGGGGTGCTGGAGCTCGGCGGGCATGGGCTCGATCGTAATCGCGCAGCACCGGTGCGGCGCAGTAGTACTGCCTGCGCAGCGCCTGCACAGCACCGGGGCGGCGCCCGGAGTCGCGCTCCACGCCGACCCGGGAGGGCCGCTCTGCGGGCACTTCTCCGACGGTCGTCCGAGTCTGGGTACCCTGCCCGCGTGAAGATCCTCATCATCGGCAGCGGCGGCCGCGAACACGCGATCCTCCGCCGGCTCGCCTCAGATACCCCCACCCCCGAGCTGCACGCCGCGCCCGGCAACCCCGGCATCGCGCAGCTCGCCACCTGTCACGACGTCCCGGTGACCGACCTCGATGCCCAGGTCAGCCTCGCCGAAGAACTGCAGCCCGACCTGGTGGTGATCGGCCCTGAGGCACCGCTGGTCGCCGGCGCCGCGGATCACCTGCGGGAGGCGGGGTTCACTGTCTTCGGACCGTCCGCTGCCGCCGCCCACCTCGAGGGCTCCAAGTCCTGGGCGAAAGAGATCATGGCCGCCGCTGGCGTGCCGACTTCCGCCTCGGTCACGGTCAGCGCCCTGTCCCAGCTGGAGGCCGGGCTGGACAGGGTCAACCCGCTGCAAGATGTGCCCTTCGTGGTCAAGGCCGACGGTCTCGCGGCCGGCAAGGGCGTCGTGGTCACCAAGGACCGGCAGGCCGCAGTGGCGCACGCCGAGGCGGTGCTGGCAGCCGGCGGTTCAGTGGTGCTCGAGGAGTTCCTCGACGGCCCCGAGGTGTCCCTGTTCTGCGTGAGCGACGGCACCCGCGTGGTGCCGCTGGCGCCGGCCCAGGACTTCAAGCGCGCACTGGATGACGACGAGGGTCCGAACACGGGTGGAATGGGCGCCTACTCCCCCTTGCCGTGGGCGCCGGAGGGCCTGGTCGACGAGGTGCTGCGCGCCGTCGCCCGGCCCACGATCGCCGAGCTCGCCGCCCGCGGCATCCCCTTCGTGGGGGTCCTGTACTGCGGGCTCGCACTGACCTCGCGCGGACTGCGGGTGATCGAGTTCAACGCCCGCTTCGGCGATCCGGAGACCCAGGTGGTGCTCGAGCGGCTCACCTCGCCGCTGGCCCCGCTGCTGCTCGCGGCCGCTCGCGGCGAACTGGCCGAGGACACGGAGCTGACCTGGAGCCAGGACAGCGCCGTGACCGTGGTGCTCGCCAGCGCCGGCTACCCGGCGACGGTGCGCACGGGAGACCCGATCTCCGGAATCGACGCTGCGGAGGCGCTCGGCACCCATGTCATCCATGCCGGCACCGGCATGGTGGACGGCAACCTGGTCAGCGCCGGCGGTCGAGTGCTCTCGGTGGTCGCCACCGGTGAGGACCTCGAGGCGGCCCGCGCGCTCGCGCTGACCGGCGCCGAGGCGATCGGCCTGGAGGGCAGCCACCACCGCACCGACATCGCCCGCCGGGCTGCGGCAGACGCCGGAGCGCACAGCGACACCGACACCGACACCGACACCGACACCGACACCGACACCGACACCGACACCGTGACGGAGGATCGCGCATGAGCGTCGACGCCACCCCGCTGATCGAGGCCCCGCAGCTGCCGGGCTGGGACCACGTGGTCTCCGGCAAGGTCCGTGAGCTGTACGTGCCGGAGGGCCAGGACCCGTCTACCGCCGACCAGGTGCTGGTGGTCGCGACGGACCGCATCAGCGCCTACGACCATTCGCTGCAGCCGGGCATCCCTGACAAGGGCCGACTGCTGACCGGCATCAGCCTGTTCTGGTTCGAGCAGCTGGCGGACATCGTCCCCCACCATGTGCTCTCCGGAACCGATGTGCCCGAGGCCGTCGCTGGCCGCGCGGTGCGCTGCCGGGGCCTGGACATGGTGGAGCTGGAGTGCATCGCGCGAGGGCATCTCACCGGCTCCGGCCTGGCCGACTACCGGGCCGGCGGATCGGTGGGCGGGCACGTGCTGCCGGCCGGCCTGGTCGAGGCCTCTCGCCTGGAGCCGGCGATCTTCACCCCCTCGACCAAGGCCGATGCCGGGGAGCACGACGAGAACATCACCGTGGCCCAGGCGCGCGAGCTGCTGGGTGAGGAGCTCGCCGCCGAGCTCGAGTCGCTCACGCTCGCGGTCTTCGAGCGGGCCCGCCGGATCGCCGCTGAGCAGGGCATCATCCTGGCCGACACCAAGCTCGAGTTCGGGCATTCCCGGGTCGATGGCACGCTGATGCTCGGCGACGAGGTGCTCACCCCCGACTCCAGCCGGTTCTGGTCCGCGGACACGTACACCCCGGGCCGCACCCCTCCCAGCCTGGACAAGCAGTTCGTGCGGGATTGGCTGACCTCTCCCGCTTCCGGCTGGTCCAAGGGTTCGGACCTCCCCCCGCCCGCTCTGCCCGCCGAGGTGGTCGAGCAGACCCGCGCGCGGTATGTCGAGGCGTACGAGCGCCTGACCGGAAGGGGCTTCTGAGCGGACGCCGCAGAGTCCCCGACCTCAGCTGAAGTGCTTCGAGGTGGCAGCTGCCGCCTCGAAGCACTTCAGGGGGAACCGTTCAGGACAGGACGAGCACCGCGGCGACCACCAGGGCGACGCCGAGCGCCAGCAGCGCATCGGCGACGGTGAGCGGCACCGGGCGCCACAGGGTGCGGGGGCCGTCGCCGAGCCCGCGCGACTCGAGCGCGAAGGCGAGCCTCTCGGCGCTGCGCACCGCATCGACCAGCAGCGCGAAGGCGCAGCGCAGCAGGTGACGGGCGCGCAATCGCGCCACCGCACCCTCGGCGGTGAGCGGCAGACGGACCCGGTGCGCACGGGTGAGGGTCTCCCAGCGGCGCGGCAGATCCTCGAGCAGTCTCCGTCCCGCCAGCAGCGCGTAGGTGTACCGGGGTGGCAGGTGAGCGTGCTGCTGGAGGCTCACCATCGTGCGCCGCGGATCGGCGGCGCGGGTGACGGTGAGGGCGCCGAGGCCGATCACCAGTGCCCGGAGGGCCAGGGCGGTGCCCAGCACGATCCCTTCCTCCGTGACTCGGATCGGCAGCTCCGGCCACGGTTCATGCCCGGGCCGGCCGAGCACGTTGACCATCAGCACGCCACTGGCGAACACCATGAACGGCAGCTGGGCCCGCAGCAGCCTGAGCGGTCCGAGCCGGCAGCCGATCATCGTCCCCGCCGAGAGCAGCAGGTACAGCAGCACCAGCGGCAGCGGGTCGGTCAGCAGGATGCAGACGATGCTGAGCGCGGTCAGCAGGCCGAGCAGCACGGTCGGGTTACGGCGCGAGAGCCATCCGGATGCGTCCCGTGGGCGGGCGGGCTCGTCGGCCGCACGGGCCCTCGCCACGGGCGGCTTCACCGCCGGCGCCGCCCCCGGGACCAGCGGTGCCGCCACGAGCCCCGCGCGCTGCAGCAGGCCGCGGTCCCGCAGCAGCGTCTGCGGTGACATCGGTCCGAGCAGCCGGCCGTCGGCGATCACCGCGACCGCATCGGCCGCGCGGACGGTGCGCAGGTCATGGGTGGTCATCACCACGCCGCGACCGGTCCCGGCCGCCTCCCGCAGCAGCGAGAGGACGGTCTGCTGAGCGACACGATCGAGGCCGTAGCCGGGTTCGTCCACGAGCAGCACGGGGCGCTGGGTCAGCAGCATCGCGCCGATCGAGAGCCGGCGCTGCTGACCGCCGGAGAGGCTGAAGGGACTGGCGTCCCGCTGCGCCTGCAGGCGCAGCCGGGCGAGCATCTCCTCGACCTGCTCGTGCCCGGCCCCGGACGCGGCGAGCTCCGCCTGCACGGTGTCGGCCACGAACTGCGCCTCGGGTCGCTGGAACACGAGCCCAGCCGCCGCACCGTCGACGGTGCCCGCCTGCGGGAGGTCCAGGCGGGAGAGCGCGCCGAGCAGCGTGGACTTCCCGGCGCCGTTACGGCCCACGACGGCGAGCAGACGCCCCGCATTCACGGTGAGCTCGACCTCGCGCAGCACGGTGCGGTCGCCGTGGCCGAGCTCGGCGCCCCGCACGGTGAGCAGCGGATCCGGCGTGGCCTCCGGGCCTGGGGACGGAGCCACCTCCCCGGACCCCCTCTCGGAGCTCAGCGTCTCCTCGACCTCCCCGGGCAGCCAGCACCCCGCCTCGCGCAGCGCGGCGCCGTGACGGGTGAGCACCACAGTCGTCGGCCCGTCGGCGAGCACCTGCCCGGAGGCGTCGAGCGCGATGGTCCGTGCCGGAAGTCCGGCCAGGCCCGACTCCCCCGCCCAGTCGTCGAGGCGGTGCTCCACGAGGATCGTTGCCACTCCGCCCTCGCGCGCAGCCCGCTCGACGCCGTCGCGCACAGCGCGCACGCCCTCGGCATCGAGCATCGCGGTGGGCTCGTCCAGCAGCAGCAGGCGCGGCCGGGCGACGAGCGCCGCGGCGAGGCCCGCACGCTGCAGCTGTCCGCCCGAGAGCGTCGCGGCCGGGCGGTCGGCGAGCGTCTCGATGCCCGCGTCTGCGAGAGCTTCGCGCACGCGCTTCCCGATCTGCGCGGGCGGCACGCTGCGGCTCTCGAGCGGGAGGGCGACGTCATCGGCGACCCGCGGGAGGCACACCCCGTCGGTCGGATCCTGACCGAGGAATCCGACGGTCCCCGCGGTGGCCAGGACCCCCTCGGCGATCGGGTCGATGCCGCCCACCCGCAGGGTGCCGGTGACCCGGCCGCGCTGGTGGGAGGGGAGCGCGCCGGCGAGCGCGCGCAGCAGCGTCGATTTGCCACAGCCGCTGGGGCCCAGCAGGAGCACCTGCTCCCCGGCCCGGATGCTCCCGGTCCAGGGGCCGACGCCGTCCCCCGAGGGCAGGACCACCTCGAGCTCCCGTGCCTCGACCACCGTCCCCGACTGCCCGGGGGCCGCCGCCTCCCTCTCGCCCGGCGCGGTGACCTCGGCGGCCGCTGCGGCCTCAGCGGACACGACGTGCCGGGATGCCGTCGTCGCCCTGCGCGGCGGCACCGATCGCGAAGTTCGCGAGCACGCCGGTGCGCTCCAGGGCGCGGACGATCACCCTGGCGAGCAGACCGCCGAGCACGATCCCGGAGAGCACCTGCATCCCGAGCCGCAGCGCGAGCAGGTCCTGGCCGTACCAGCCCATCCGGTAGGCGGTCCAGAAGAACACCAGGCCCGCACCGAAGGCGCCCGAGGCGGCGAACACTCCCCAACCGAACCGGCGGTAGCGGGTCAGGGCGAAGGGCAGCTCGCTGCCGATGCCCTGCAGCGCGGCGGCGAGCACCAGCATCGGGCCGACGGGGCTGCCGAGGAAGACGACCTCGATGATCGCGGCGAGCATCTCGGCGAGGATGCCCACGCCAGGGCGGCGCAGGATCGCCAGCGCCACCGGTCCCACCAATAGCCAGGAGCCGAACAGGACGTGCTGGGCGAGGTCCCCGGCGGGGCCCATCGCGATCGCGAGCCCGTTCCAGGCCTGGACGAACACCCAGTACAGGAAGCCGAACACGACACCGAGCACCACCACCAGCACGATCTCGCGCAGGGAGAGCCTCGGACGCCGGGCGGCACGAGCGGCCAGATCAGAGGCCTGCGAGGGAGTCTGGCCGGGAGCCCGGGAGGGGGTCTCTGCCGGAGTCTGTGCGCGGGTCATCGCGTCTCCTCGCCGAGCTCGCGCACCTCGTGGGAGGGGCTGTTCAGGGAGAGGGTGAGATGGCTGGTGACGTGCTGCACGCTGCGACCCACCTGCAACCAGCCGGCGACGGCAGTCGCGATCACCTCGCCGATGTCGCCCTCGAGGCGGGTGACGAAATGCTCGGAGCCGCGGAAGGTGCCCAGCTCCCGGGCGCGGTCGATCGCGGCGTAGATGTCGCGCATGTGGTCCGGCGCGGTGCCGTCGGCGGCGACCTGGTCCGCCAGCGGGTACAGCGCCCACTCCGCGGAAGCGAAACGGCCGGTGCGACGGGGCTCGGTGATCCCGACGTCGCGCGGGCCGGCGCCACCGGGAAGCTCGCAGGTCACCTCTCCCGGGCAGCCGCGCGAGAGGGTCACGGAGAGGGTGGCGTGGTGCTCGGTGCGGGCGAGGTCGTCTGCGAGGTCGATGAGATACCGCTGCAGGTGGGCTTCGTGGCCGCCGAGATAGGTGGAGACGTCCCCCGTCTCGCGCACCAGGCCGGTGAGGTCGAGCCGGGACAGGATGCCGACGAGCACTCGGGCGTAGTCATCGGTCATGACGGCTGCGGTGACCCTGGCGCCGACGCCGAAGCCGAGCGGGGTCTCGGTGGGATCCGGGGCGGTGCCCGGGAGGGTGGCGGGGGTGCCGACGGGAGTGATGCTCACGATCCGTGCCTTTCACGAGGGCACGGACGCGCAGCGACGATCGCCTGGCGGAGCTTCCTGCGCCGGCATGATCCGGATCAGGTTCTACGGTCGGAGTTCGAGAACTCCCTCTCAGCCCGGCCTACCGGACTCCCGTGCACGGAAGCACCGTACCCCGATCCGGCGTCCCTGGAGCGCGGCGGTCCACGAACCAGTGGCTGGACCGGGCGGCGGCGGAGACCAGGATCCGGTCGAAAGGTCCGTCCGCCGGCGCCCCCAGCACCCCGGGGAGGGCTTCGTGGATCTCCGCGCGGCCGTCCTCGCGGCCGACGGTCCCGGCGAGCGCGGCACGGGCAGGTGCCAGCAGGCTCACCTGCCGCTCCACACCCACCACGCTCCCGGAGGGTCCGACGAGGTGGGCGAGCAGCGCCGTGGTCCAGCCGGAACCGGCACCGACGTCGAGCACGTGCTGCCCCTCACGCACATCGAGCAGGCGGAGCATGTCCAGCACCGTGCTGGGTTGGGAGTTGGTCTGGCCCACTCCGATCGGCAGCGGGGAATCCACGCCGGCACGGTCCCGCAGCTCCGGGGGCAGGAAGTGCTCCCGGGGCACCGCATGCATCGCGCGGGAGGCACCGTCGCCGGTCCCTGCTCGGTCCGCGGGGTCCCGCCGGTCCTCGGACCGGTTCCTGTTCCTTTCGGCGCTCATGGCGCGTTCAGCTCCCGGGGAGCTCGATGACCCCGTCGACCGGCCAGTCACGCACCTCCGTGCCCTCGGGAGCGAGGGCAGTGGCCTGGCGCCGATAGATCGGTCGGCCCACGTCGCTCGCAATCGCCTCATGCACGGGCAGGGCCAGCGTCGGGCCGACGGCGCGGAGGAAGTCGACGGTCTCGGACACTTTCGACCAGGGGGCGACGACGGCGAAGGCGAGCACGTCGATGCCGTGGAACTCCGGCAGCGGCTCGAGGGAATCTCCGGTCACGCCGAGCCGGGGGCCGTCCCCCGCGGAGATCACGAGACCCGAATTGCCGACCCGCGGAATGTCCGGGTGGATGATCGCGTGCCGGCCGCCGACAGCCTCGATCCGCAACGAGCCGTGGCCCGGGACCGCGGCAAGCACGTGCGCGTCCCCGGCGGCGAGCGGACGCAGCTGCTCGGGGCGCACCGCAGCGGCGCCGTCGACCGCCTCCCGCAGCTGCTGCGCGGTCTCGGGCTCCGCGATCACCTCGGCGGTGGTCGCCAGGCGAAGCACCTCGTCCAGCAGGGTGCGGTCCACGTGATCGGGGTGCTGATGGGTCAGGAGCACGGCGTCGATCCCTGTCAGCACCGCGGCGCCGAGGCCGCGCACGGCCTCGCCGCTGAAGCCGCCGGGATCGATCAGCAGTCGACGCCCGCCGGTCTCCACCAGCAAGCACGAGTGGACGAGGTGGCGGATCTTCATCGGTTCCTCCTGGGAATGGGTGCGACGGTCCCTCGAACCTATCGCCGCCGGCACCGTCTGCACAGGGGGCGGCCCCCCGGCGCGTGCTCGCCTCCACCGATCGGTGGAGGCGATCGTGGCTACTCGGTGGTACCGACTGCATCGCCGCGCTCCCAGACTCGAGCCATGACCAGCACACGGACCGCCCCGACCCCGGCACCCGCCGCAGACCCTCCGCCCGCCCTCGCCGTCTCCCACCTCGTGAAGTCCTACAGCGGCCGCCGCGTCGTCGACGATGTGTCATTCCGTGTCACCCGGGGCACGATCTTCGGGCTGCTCGGCCCCAACGGCGCCGGTAAGACCACCACCCTCGAGATGTGCACGGGGCTGCGACACCGCGAGTCCGGCACGATCGACCTGCTGGGCCTGGACCCGACGGCGCTCGGCAGCCGGGACCGCAACCGGGTGGGGATCGTCGCCCAGAGCGGCAGCGAGCGCGCCTCGCTCACGGTGCGGGAGATGGTCTCCCAGTACGCGGCCTACTGCGAGGACCCGTGGGACGTCCCCGAGCTGCTCGAGGCGACCGGCCTCGCGGAGAAGGCCGGCGCTCGCATCGCGAGCCTCTCCGGCGGGCAGCGCCGACGCCTCGACGTGGCCACCGGGATCGTCTCCCGGCCGGAGCTGCTGTTCCTCGACGAGCCCACCACCGGCTTCGACCCGGCCGCGCGGCGCGAGTTCTGGGAGCTGATCCGGGAGCTGCGCAGGCTCGGCACCACCATCGTCCTGACCAGCCACTACCTCGATGAGGTCGAGTTCCTGGCCGACCGCGCCGCCGTGCTGCGTGCCGGGCGGATCGTTGCCGAGGGCACCGTCGCCGAGATCCGTCGGGCCCACGGCACCAGCTCCACGGTCACCTGGACCGGCCCCGACGGGCCGCAGGCGCGCGTGGTCGAGGACCCCGATCCGCTGCTGCGCGAGCTGCTGGCCGCCCATCCCTCCCTGCCCGATCTCGAGGTGCGCCGCCCGTCCCTCGAGGAGATCTACCTCGGCCTCGTCTCGGAGGGACCCCGATGAGCGCCACCACCGCTCCCACCCTGCATCCTGCCGCCCCGACGTCGGCCGCCTCCCGCCGCGCCCCCTCCCTGCTGCGCGCCGTCGGCGTGCGCACCCGCGTCGAGCTGCTGCAGTTCTACCGCGAGCCGCTCCAGGTGATCTTCGGCTTCGCCTTCCCGATCGTGCTGTTCGCGATCTTCGCGACGATCTTCGACCAGGCCTGGACGCTGCAGGACGGCACCGAGGTCGCGGCCTCCACCTACTACCTCGCCGGGATGATCGCCGCGGCGGTGATGACCTCGGGCTTCCAGTCCACCGCGGAGATCATCGCGACCGAGCGCGATGACCGCACCCTGCGGCGCCTCGTGGTGAGCCCCATGCCTCGCAGCGCCTACCTGATCTCCAAGGTGGTTCTCGTGGCCCTCAACACCACCCTGCAAACAGCCCTGCTGCTGGTCGTCGCGCGATTCGCCTTCGACGTGCCGATGCCCCACCAGATGTTCACCTTCGCCTGGGTGCTGCTGCTGGGCACGGCCGCGACCACCGCCGCCGGGGTCGCCTTCGCCTCGGCGCTGCCCTCGGGCCGGGCCGCGATCGCCGCCTCCGCCCCCATCACGGTGGTGCTCAGCTTCTTCTCCGGCAGCTACATCCCGATGTCGGAGCTGCCCACCTGGCTGCAGAACCTGGGTTACGTCTTCCCCCAGGCATGGATCGCGCGCGGTCTGCGCCTCTCGCTGCTCCCGGAGGAGTTCGGGGAGCAGATCGAGATCGCCCCCTTCGGCCTGGACGACCTGTCGATCCCGGTGCTCGCGGCACTAGTGTTGAGCTCATGGCTGATCGTCATGCTGGTGCTGGCGAGGACCACGTTCCGGTGGAGTCCTCGTGACGCAGGCTGAGCGTCGCACGCTGATCGCCGGCGGGAACCTCTGCACCCTGGACGGCGTGCCGCGGAGCTGGGCCACCAACTGGCCCCTCCACCTGATCGTCGCCGGGACCGCGCTGCTGGGACTGGTGATCTCCCCCGGGCCGCTCACGGCCCTGCTGGTCTCGTTCTGGCTCGCCGCCTACGCCGCCACGCACTGGGCGGTAGTGCTGCGCAGCCTGCCCGGTGCCGGCGTGGTGGGCACGATCGTGCTCGGCGGGATCGCCGTGGCCCTGTTGGGGGTCTCGAACGTGGGCCTGCACCTCTTCGCCGCGTTCATGCTGATGTGGGTGCTGCATTCCACCTACCGCGCGGGGCTGGCCGCGACGCTGCTGCTCGCGGGCGGGGTCGTCCTGGTGCGGTTGCCGCGGGGGCTCGAGAGCGGCTCGGCCGGGGTGGCGGTGGCGCTCGCGACCGGGCTGGGCAGCGCCCTGTTCTCCGTGCTGATGGCGACCTGGATCTGGCAGATCGAGACCCTCTCCCACGAACGCCGGGAGCTGGCCGAGAAGCTCGCCGACTCCGTGCGGAGCCTGGAGCGGACCCGCTCCGCGCTGCTCGTCCTCGAGCATCAGCGCGGGGTCGACGAGGAGGCGGGCCGGCTCGCCGCCGAGATCCACGACACCCTCGCCCAGTCCTTCACCTCGATCACGATGCTCTCCCAGGCCGCCCGGCACACCAGCGGCTCCGACGGTCCTGACGGGGTGGGCGGGACCGACAGCACTCCCGTGCCGCTGCTGGCCCAGATCGAGGAGATCTCCCGGGAGGGCCTCGCCGAGTCCCGCGCGCTGATCGCCCGCACCCAGGCGCCCCTCGACCTCGGTGCGGCCCTGGACCGTCTGGCCGCGGACCTCGAGCAGCGCACCGGCGTACGCACCACGGTGGACTCCTCCGGCTGGTCCTCGGTCGCGACCCGCACCGAGGTGGTGCTGCTGCGCTCCCTCCAGGAGGCGCTGCGCAACATCGAGCGGCATGCCGGCGCGGGCTCCGTGCGGATCCGCCTGACCCGCGAGGAGGGGGACGCGCTGCTCGAGGTCTCCGACGACGGCGCCGGCTTCGATGTGGACCTGCCCACCGCGGGCTACGGCCTGGTGGGGACGCGCTCCCGGCTCGAAGCCGAGGGCGGGGTGCTGCACCTGGTCTCCTCCCGCGGCGCGGGCACCACGCTGCGGGCCGTCCTGCCCGTCACCGCGACCACCCCGGAGGTGCCCGATGCCGAGCCCGATGCCGAGTGAATCCCTGCGCGTGGTCCTGGCCGATGACCACCCGATCTTCCGCTCCGGGGTGCGGGCCGTGCTCGAGTCCGCCGGGCACGAGGTGGTGGCCGAGGCCGGCACCGGCCAGGAGGCGGTCGACGCCGTCGAGCGCCTCCAGCGCGACGGCCGGGGCCCCGACGTGGTGCTCATGGACCTGCGGATGCCCGGCACCGACGGGGTCGAGGCCACGCGCCTGCTCAGCAGCTCCGCGTCTCCGGTCCCCGTGCTGGTCCTGACCACCTACGACACCGACGCACTGATCCTGCGAGCGATCGAGGCGGGAGCGACCGGCTACCTGCTCAAGGACACCCCTGCGCCGCAGCTGCTCGAGGCGGCGGCGAGCGCCGCGACCGGCCGCACCACCCTCGCCCCCGTCGCCACCGCCGCGATCGCCTCCTCGCTGCGCGCACCGCGGCCCGAGGCCCTCACCGCCCGTGAGCTCGACGTGCTGCGCCTGGTCGCGACCGGCAGGTCGAACGCGGAGATCGGACAGCGGCTCTCGATCGCGGCGTCGACGGTGAAGTCCCATCTGCTGCGGATCTTCACGAAGCTCGGGGTGGACGACCGGACGCGGGCCGTGACCCTGGCCCTCGAACGTGGCCTGCTCTGAACCGAGGCGACCGGGAGGTCGTTCCCACGGTGGGCAGGCCCCCGCCGATCGGCTCCGGCTCGGTACGATGTCCTCGTCGGGCCCGACCCGTCGGCCGACCCCGTGCCGACCGCTCACCCGCACTGCAGATCCACCCGCCCGGCCCGCCCCATCGCGGCCGTCGTCCCCCAGGAGAGTCCCCATGCCACGTGTCGTGGTCCACGTCATGCCGAAGCCGGAGATCCTCGACCCGCAGGGCAAGGCCGTCGCCGCCGCACTGCCGCGACTCGGTTTCGAGGGCATCGCCTCGGTGCGCCAGGGCAAGCGCTTCGAGCTCGAGGTCGAAGGTGAGATCACCGACCAGGTGCTCGCCTCCCTCCGCGAGGCCGCCACCACCCTGCTGTCCAACCCCGTCATCGAGGACGTCGTCTCGATCGACGTCGAGGACGAGGCCGACGGGGCGCAGGCCTGATGCGCATCGGTGTGGTGACCTTCCCGGGCACGCTGGATGACCGGGATGCGCTGCGCGCCGTGCGGATCGGAGGGGCCGAGCCGGTCGCTCTCTGGCACGGCGAGGACTCTCTCCAGGACGTCGAAGCGATCGTGCTCCCCGGCGGCTTCTCGTACGGCGACTACCTGCGCGCCGGCGCGATCAGCCGCTTCGCCCCGGTGATGGAGAAGGTCGCCGACGCCGCCAAGGGCGGGATGCCGGTGCTCGGCATCTGCAACGGCTTCCAGATCCTCTGCGAGACGCATCTGCTGCCCGGCGCGATGATCAAGAATGCGCACCGTGCGTTCCTCTGCCGCGACCAACCGCTGACGGTCGAGAACACGAGCACGGCCTGGACCTCCGGCTACGAGAAGGGCCAGGTCATCCGCATTCGGCTGAAGAACCAGGATGGCCAGTACGTCGCCGATGAGCGCACCCTCGCCGAGCTCGAGGACGAGGGCCGGATCGTGTTCCGCTACGCCGCTGGCGCCACCCACGGCCCGGCCGGTTTCGAGGCGAACCCCAACGGCTCCCGCCATGACATCGCCGGAATCACCAACGCCGCAGGCAACGTCGTGGGCCTGATGCCGCACCCTGAGCACGCGGTCGAGACCGGCTTCGGCCCGGACCAGCCCGGCGAGGGCACCCGCTCCGGCACCGACGGCCTGGCGATGTTCACCTCGGTGCTGCGCAGCATGGTGAGCTGACCAGCCCCGCCAGCGGTCCCAGCCCCGTGAGCGGGGCAAAGTGGGGGAAATAGCGCAGGCTATCGCCCTACTTTGCCCCGCTGACGGGGATTTTTAGTTGCGCCCAGGTGACGGGGCTTTTCACGTCGCTCCGCTGGAGTGGCGTCTCAGGGCGGGAGCGGACGGGTCAGCGGGTGGCGCTGAGCACGGTGAAGCGGCGGTCGCGGGCGCGCTGCTGCACGGCACCGACCCGGCGCTCCACCTCGGTGCGGTAGCGCAGGTAGGAGTTGTGCACGAACCACAGCTGACCGCCGGGGCGCAGCACGCGCGCGGCGGTGTCGAGCAGCCCCTGCACAAGGGTCGCGTCGACAGAGGTGCCGTCGTGGAAGGGCGGGTTCAGCAGCACCAGGTCCAGGCTCGCATCGGCGACTCGTGAGAGCGCGTCGTCCCAGCTCACCTCGACGCCGTCCCGTTCGAGGCCGCTTGCGGCGAGGGTCGCGCGGGCGGAGCTGACGGCGTCTGCGTCCGCGTCGCTGCCCAGCACGTTCGCCTCGGGCAGGGCCGCCGCGAGGTAGGCGGTCATGAGACCGTTGCCGCAGCCGAGGTCCGCGGCGGTGGTGAGCGGGGCGTCGGGTGCGGTGAGCTTCCCTGCGGCCAGGGCTCGGTCGAGGGTGTCCAGCAGCAGACGGCTGCCGGCGTCGGCCGAAGCTCCGCCGAAGACTGTGCCGATGCCGCGCAGCGCGATCGTGCGCTGCTGTCCGCGCACCGTGACCCGCGCGGAGCTCTCGGCCGCAGCCGGGGCCGCGGCGGACTCCCGCAGACCGGTCGCGATGAGGGCGCGTGACTTGCCGATGCCGCGGCTCGCACGAACCTCGGAGAAGACCGTCGCGAGCGCGTCGTTCTGAGCCCGGGTCATGTGCTTCACGCGGCCGCCCGCGATGATCTCCAGACCGTCCTGACCGCCGGACCGGACCGCCGCGGCGAGTCGCCGGGCGCGGTCCTCGAGGGCGTGGACGGCCTTGGGCAGCCGCATGAGCACCCGCAGGTGCCCCTCGACCTCCGCGGCCGCCTGCTCGAGCGGGATCGTCTCGGGGCCTGCAGGGACCCGCAGGCGACCGGCCTCGATCTGCGTGGCGAAGCGCTCTCGCAACGTCGCGGCGAGCGGGAGGGAGGAGGTCCAGCTGAGCACCACGGCATCCGGGTGCTCGGCGACGGAGGCGAGGGCGAACGCGGTGAGCTCGCCGGTCGCGTCGTCGACCACGACCAGGTCGCACGGGCAGCCGGCACCGAGCTCCTCGGCCGCGGCGATGATCACGCGGTCGGTCTGGTCCGGGCCCTGAGGCGCAGGCGCAACCGGAGGTGCGTCGACGGCTTCGTCAGCGAAGAGATCCCCCTCGAAGGGATCTGAGGCGAAGGGATCTGCGTCGGAGGGGTCTGCTGCGGGGTTCTGGGGCACGGGGTTCAGTCCTTCGGAATGCCGACGCGGCCGCGCGAGCGCAGCCGGCCGTTGGGGAGTGCGGGAGCGGGCAATGCCGCGGGGGTGTGCGGGGCGAAGGGGCCGAACTGCTCGGCATCGGCCGACAGGCCGCCCCACGAGCGGGCCTCCGGGTGGATCGGGGCCTCGGCGAGCGTACCCTCCGCACCGATCTCCGCCTGATAGCGGGCCCTGAACTCCACGATCTCCTCATGGCTGCGGCCCACGAAGTTCCACCACATGAGGATGTCCTCGCCGAGCGGTTCGCCGCCGAGCAGCATCGCGCGAAGGTCCTCCCCCTCCTCGGCCCGGATCTCGAGCACGGTGGCACCGTCGGGCAGCACCAGCAGCTCGCGTTCGGCGGCGCGGGCGCTCCGGTCCACGGTGTGCGGCACCTCGGCGGTGGGTGCCCCGTCGACGGCGGGTCGTGCGGCGCTGCCAGCTTCGGCGTCCGTGGTGGGTCCGACGGCGGTGAGCTGCGCGGCGCCGCGGTCCACGAGCAGGCCGTACTCGTGGCCGGGGTCCAGCGCGATGCGCAGGGTGCTGCCGGCGCGCAGATCGAGCTGGACCATGCTCAGCGGAGTGTCGGTCTCGGTCGCGCTGCGGTCCTCGAGCACGGTGCCGTCCTCGAGCTCGCCGCGGAAGCTCCCCAGGCCCACTCGGGCGCGGGCATCGTCGTTCCCGATCACAGGTGGGGTGGAGACCTCGAAGCGCTGCGCGCCGAAGCGGGTGCGGTCCGGGAGCGCGTACCAGAGCTGGACGCCGTGCAGGATCGTCGTGTCCAGGGCGGAGAACTCCGAGTGGGTGATGCCGGAGCCGGCGACCATCATGTCCACGTCCCCGGGGCGCACGAGGGCGTGGCTGCCGATCGAGTCGCGGTGGGTGATCGCGCCGTCGAACAGCCAGGACACGGTCGCGAGGCCGGTGTGCGGGTGGCGGGCGACCTGCATGCCCCCACCGGCGGAGACGTCGTCGGGCCCGAAGTGGTCCACGAAGCACCAGGCCCCGATGAGCGACGTCGCCCGGGCGGGCAGGGTACGGTGCACGGTCATCCCGCGGGGGCCGCCGAGCGGCACCTCGCGCGGTTCCAGCAGCACGAAATCCTCGAAGGCGCTCATGGAGTGAGTCTAGAGAAGCGTCGCGGTTCCGGGGCGGGCGGGGCCGGGACCGGGACCTCCACCCTTGCCCCGCCACAGCCGCCCTCCTAGCCTGAGCGCATGTCATCGCAGACCGTGCCGCCCCCGCTCGTGCTCCGCGCCGTGGAGGACGGCATCGTGCCCGGCGCCGTGGTCGCGGTGGGCCACGACCCCGATCCGGTCGCGATCGGCACCATGGCGGTGGGTGGTCCGGCGATGCCGACCGATGCGATCATGCGCATCCAGTCGATGACGAAGCTGGTCACGGCGGTGGCGGCGCTGCGCCTGGTGGACCAGGGCTCTCTCACGCTCGACGGGCCGGTGGCCCCCTGGCTGCCCGAGCTGGCCGCCCCGCAGGTGCTCACCACCCCCGACGGCCCGCTCAGCGGCACGGTGCCCGCCGCACGTCCGATCACCGTGCGCCACCTGCTGACGAACACCTCCGGGTACGGCATGATCCTCGCCGACTCCCCGCTGCAGCACGCGATGGCGGAGAACGGGACGGAGGCCGGGCTGCTGCCCTCGCCCCTCGGAGCCGACGCATGGCTCGCAGCACTGGCAGAGCTGCCGCTGGTCGGGCAGCCTGGCGAGATCTGGCGCTACCACCACTCCTTCTCGCTGCTCGGGATCCTGCTGGCCCGCCTCGCCGGCACCAGCGCCGGTGAGCACCTCGCCAGCTCCCTGTTCGAGCCGCTGGGGATGGTCGACACCGGTTACTCCGTACCCGTGTCGAAGCGCGAGAGGCTGCCCGCGCTGTGCTCCTGGTCCAGCGGCGAGCTGGTCGAGCTCGAGGAGCTCGGGGGCGGCCCCCACGTCGGCCCTCCATCCGAAGATGTGAGCCACGGCGAGCTGCTCTCGACAGCACCGGACTATCTGCGGTTCCTGCGTGCGCTCCGTGATGGCGAGCTGCTCTCCCCTGAGCTCCTCGCGATGCTGCGCAGCGACCAGGTGCCTCCTGCCGCGAAGCACTCCGACTCCTTCTTCCCCGGCTTCTGGGACCGCACCGGATGGGGGTTCGGGGTGGGTGTGACCACGGGCGACCCCCATCGAGGGCGCTGGGGCTGGTCCGGCGGGGCGGGAACGGACTTCTTCGTCGATCCCGACGGGAGGCTGGGCCTGCTCCTCACCCAGGTGGAGATGGGGCCGTGGATCGAGCCCCTGCTGGGGGCCTATGGGGCGGTGGAGACGCGCTGACCGCACCCTGATGTTCGTCGTCGAGTGAGGCGCCGAGGGAGGCGCCGAGGGAGGCGCCGAGGGAGGCGCCGAGGGAGGCGCCGAACTCTCGGCGCCTCCCTCGACAGGCTCGACACGGTCGGTGCGTCACTCCCAGGTGGCGGTCTCCGGGTCCACGCCCCGGGAACGGGCGTTCTCCTCGATCACGTGTCGCACCCACGCCGCGAGCCCGGCGGCCCGCTCGTCGTAGTGCGCGGCGAAGCGCGGGTCCTCGGTGTACATCCGGGCCAGCACGACCTGCATGGAGCGGGAGCAGTCGTAGTGCCGGTCGATCGAGTCGCGGTGGCGTTCGGCCAGCGCATTCGCTTCCTCGCTGCCCGCTGCCACACCCCGTCGCATAGCGTCGGCGAGCGCGGCTTCGGTCGCGTCGGTCTCGTCCTTGATCTCCTGCCACTGCGCGGCGTCCCAGCCGCGGGTGCGGGCGGCGGACTGCGCCCAGGCGTCGGACTCGCCCCAGCGCTCGCGGGCCTCGTCCTGGTAGGCGGGGTCCCAGTCGGTGCCGAAGATGCGGGCCTGCTCCTCGGGGCTGAGGGTGGTGGTGCTGTCGTCCATGTCGGTCCTCTCGATCATCTCGTCGACGGCGCGCGCCGTCTGCTCGAGCCGCTGGATCCGCTCCGCGAGGAGGGCCCGTTGGCGCTGGAGGTGCTCGCGCGGATCGACGGAGGGGTCATCGAGGATCTCTCCGATCTGCGCGAGCGCCAGACCGAGCTCGCGGTAGACGAGCACCCGGTGGATCCGGGCCACATCAGCGGGGTCGTACAGGCGATACCCCGACCAGCTGCGTCCGCGGGGGCGCACCAGGCCGATGCTGTCCCAATGGTGCAGGGTGCGCACGCTGACCCCGACGAGGCCGGCCACGCGGCCGACGGTGAGGTCCTCCTGCTGTGTCTCGGTCATGGGAACCACCTTCGGGCCTGACGTCGCGTGAGGGTCAAGTGCGGGCATCGAGCTGTGCGACGAGGCGCGCTCCTGCCACGGTGCGATAGGACTCCTCGATCAGCTCGGCGAGCTCGACGCGGTCGGTGCGCTCATCGAGGTCGATCCCCGACCACCCGGAGGGGCCGAGATAGGCGGGGACGAAGGCCCGTGGATCCTCCCTCAGTGCTGCGGTCTCCCCCGGTGGCAGATGCACCACGATGCTCTGGGGATGCTGCACCCACTGCCCGTCGACCTTGAGCGCACCGCCGTAGTAGCAGTGGACCTTCACGGTATGGAAGGCAGGACGACCGTGGCTGATCTTCTCGCGCGCCCCGGGCAGGGCCAAGGCGATCTCCCGCACCATCTCGAGCAGCGGGTCGTCGTCGTCGAACATCTGCAGATGCGCCATGCCGACATCTTCCCGCAGGTCCCCCACCCGAGGCCAGGGGGCGACGCCCTCGATGGTCGGCGCGTGCGGCGGCCCGCTCGTCCGGCGGTCCGACCCTCCAACGGTCCGCATCGCTCCGTCGATCCGACCTCCCGTCTTCCCTCGTTGCGCCGCGCGCGCAGTGCCGCGTCACCGCCGTAGGCTGGAGCAATGAGCGTTCCCCTGCTGGTCGACTGCGACCCCGGCATCGACGAGTTGAAACCCTAGAATTGACATATGAACCTCAGGCACGAAAGCACCTCTCTCCCAGCGGCGATCTACGTGCGCATCTCCTCCGACAAGACCAGCGAGAAGGCAGGCGTGAAGCGGCAGCGCACCGACTGCCAGCAGCTCGCGGACCGGCTCGGCTGGAAGGTCGTGGAGGTGTTCGAGGACAACGACATCTCGGCCCACTCGGGGAAGCCCCGGCCCGCGTACCGAGCGCTTCTCGACGCCGCCAAGCGCCGCGAGATCGGCGGGATCATCGCCTGGCACACCGACCGACTGCACCGCCGCACGGTCGAGCTGGAGGAGTTCATCCAGGTGGTCGAGGACCACGACGTGCAGGTGCAGACGGTCACCGCCGGGGACATCGACCTGACCACCGCCTCGGGCCGCATGTACGCCCGGACGCTGGGCAACCTCGCGCAGTACGAGGTGGACCACGCGAAGGAGCGCATGAAGCGCGCCAAGGGCGACGCCGCCGTGCAGGGCAGGTACCGAGGCGGACCGCGCCCGTACGGGTACGAGTCGGACGGGGTGACGGTGCGCGACACCGCCGAGGGAGTCGAGAGCGACGGCGTGACCCCTCGCCTGAGCGAGGCGCAAGTCATCCGCTGGGCGTCGGAGGCGATCATCGCGGGCCGCTCGCTGAGAGCTGTAGCAACCGAGCTGAACGAGCGCGGCTACCGCACGGCGGGGCGGCAGCGGAAGGACGGCACCTACGCCAGCGAACCGAAGCCGTGGAACTTCGGCTCGCTCAAGGACATGCTGGTGCGCCCTCGGAACGCTGGGCACGTGCACACCGGGCGAGCGGACAAGGGCCAGGCCGAGATCACGAAGGCCAGCGCCTTCGAGGGCGTCGTGACCGATGAGCAGTGGAGTGCCGTCTACGAGACGCTGACCTCACCCGCTCGCAGCAGGTTCTACGGCAACACGCCGCGCCACCTCGGGTCCGGCATCTACACCTGCGGACGCGACGGCTGCGGGGCGGTGCTTCGAGCGGCCCCGCTCGGGGGCACCCCGTCGCGCAAGCACGAGCGCACGTGGATCTACCGCTGCTCGGAGACGCCGCACCTGTCGGTGTCCCTCGCGCACAGTGACGAGCACGTGCGCCGGACGGTCGCAGACCTGATCCGAGACCCGCGAGTGGTCGCGTCGATGACGACGGACGACGACGCGGCGACCGCTGACCGGGCGCGGCGGGAATCGCTGACGCTGCGCCTGCGGAAGTTCGAGGACGACTACACCGACGGCGTGATCGACGGCGGGATGTACCAGCGCGCCACGGCGCGGGTTCGAGCGGAGCTCGCCGAGGTCGAGGAGCGCATGAGCTACCGGCTGAGGAAGTCGGTGAGCGCCGAAGTCCTCGGGGCCGAGGACCCCGGGGACGCCTTCCTCGCGGCTCCGATCGACGTGCAGCGCGCGATCGTGGCGACGGTGGTGAACGTGGAGGTTCAGCCCGCCGCCGCCCGAGGCGCCGCATGGACCTCGGATCGACTCGTGATCACGTCGGCTCCTGCCGACGACGAGACCTCAACGTCCTGAAAATGCATGTGCGGCGTTTTGCGGGACTTTCATGGCCCACATGGACCGCACCACCAGAACGGCATGAAAGTGCCGCAGAACGGCGCACAGGGACGTTTCGGGACGTTGTAGCAGGTGACGCGACACGGTAGAATTGCAGGAAGCATGAAGCTAGCGCTGGACCTGTCTCCGAAGACAGCTCCCGGAAGAACGTAGGCGTCAGGCGGTACGCGATCGAGCCACGGGCTCGGGGCCAGGAGACCGCAAACCGACCCAACGGGCCGTCACCAGTCCAACAGCGGGCATGCATGACTACGACTCCACAAGGAGCTGTCATGCCGCGACTGGCATCCATCGAGACCACAGCCCAGCACCTGGACTGTTCGACGCGCACCGTGCGCAACTACATCGCGAGGGGCTTCTTCCCCGCCTACAAGGTCCCCCGGCGCAGGGGCCTCCTCATCGACCTCGACGAGGTGGAGCGCGCCATGGCGCGCATCCCCACGAGCAAGGCCCGCCTCGCGTACGGGGACTACGGCCCGAACGCGAACATCAAGGCCCTCCCGCCGCAGCCCGAGGTCGTCACCAAGAGCGGTGACGAGCGATGAGCCTCACGCTCACCGACGACCAGGCACGCCGCGTCGGGGCGCTTCTCTCGACCGTCCCCCGGGCGCCGAAGAAGAAGACGCGCACCAAGCCCACCTGCGAGCGATGCGGGGACCCGCTGACCCGAGGGCAGAAGCGGTTCTGCACCCGGGCGTGCTTCAACCCGAGGCCCACGCCGCCATCGACGCCGTTCGAGGACGAGGCCCGAGCAGCGCTCGGCGTCTACCGGGACCACCTCGCGACCGCAGCGGGAACGGGGCAGAGCCGATGAAGATCGTCACCGACAACGGCGTGCAGGACTTCGAGGTGCTGGACCGCATCGAAGAACGACGGCTCGCCTCACCCGAGGTCCGCGAGCAGATGGACCGAGACGCCGGCGAAGGGCAGCTGCTCACCGATCAGGGAGAGCCACTGGACCCCGCCACCGAGAAGCGGGTGCGCACGCGACTGCTGGATCGGTACGGGCACATCCCACCCGCGCCCACATTCGCGGAGTACGGAAGAGCTGCAAGGGACACCCCCCGATGGCTCATCCCGGACTTGTGGCCGTGGGACACGATCCCGATGCTCTCGGGCAACCACAAGGCCGGGAAGACCACGGTGGTGGCCGACCTTGTGGCATCCCTCGTGGTGCCGGGCAGGAAGTTCCTGGACCGGTTCGGTCCCGCCGACTGGGGAGGCGAGGAACCCGACGTGTTCCTGATCAACGCCGAGACGCCCGAACAGGCCATGCTCGACGCGCTGTACACGGCGGGTGTCGAGGACGACTCGCACCTCGTGGTCAACGACCTGGAAGTGTCTGGCGGTGCTCACCGCTTCGACGTGACAGTCCCCGAGAACTACGACTTCTGGGGCGAGCGGTTGGTCTACTGCGTGAGTTGCGACGGCTCGGACGACAGCCCGCCTGGAGTCGTGATCGTGGACGGCATGACGGCGATCCTGGGCGGCTCCACGGACCGCTACGCCGAGTGGTACGCGGCGTTCCGAAGGCTCATGCGAGAGGTCGGCGTGCCGCACGCGCTGTGCACCGGTCACACCACAATGTCGGGCACGCACTCGATGGGCGGCGTCGAAGCTCTGGGAGGTCCCGATGGGCTGTGGACCTATGCGTCGATGGACCCCGACAACCCGACCTCGCGGCGCTACTTCCAGGTGCAGCCGAGACTGGGCGGTGCCGTGGTCCCGAGGACCGAGGTGCAGATGGTCGAGGGTCGCCTGACAGCTGCCGCAGAGTCGTCCTCCCCCGAGTCCACCCCTCACGAGGTGGAGACCATCGACAGGTGCGCAGAAGTGCTCCAGCGGCTCACGGACGCTGGCCCCGAGGGCTTGACCTCCAGTGAGCTGACGGGAGGCGGCGAGGAAGGCCAGAGCCGCCGGAAAGCACGCGACGAGCTGGCTCACGAGGGCCTGATCGTCTCCCGACGCGAGGGGAGGCGGACGCTGTGGAGCCTCCCCGAACAGTGAGTGTCGGTCGTCGTTGTCGGCTGTCGGAAGTCGGTCCTGTCGTAGTGGAGAGAGAGTGTCTCCGACACTCTCTCCCTACGACAACCGACAAACGACAAACAACGTCGTCGTCAGATTGTCGGTTGTCGTTGTCCCAGGAGAGAGTCTCCGACACTCTCCACTGGGACGACGAACAGCACCGGTCAACGAGCGACCGAGTGCCCGACGGGGCAGCCCCGCCTGGGGACATCAAAGCGGTCCGAGTGCTCACGCATGGCAACCCGCTTCTGGGTCGAATCCGTCATGCGCATGATCCGCGTCGCGGAGCGAGTCGCCTCGGCACGCATCATCCGACGGGTCTTCTCGTTCATCTCATCCACCTCTCACCATCCCCGGAAGGGGTCCACACCATGCCCGAGGAACAGCCGAATTCGTACGTAGTACGTAGGATGCCACGCCGTGACCCCGAAAGCGATCTGGAGCGTCGAGCGCGCTACCGCCGCGCCTTCAACGCGCTCATCAAGGCGGGCAAGCGCCGAGCCTCGAAGAAGGAGACCGCTCGTGGCTAACGCGAAGACGACCAAGCGCAACCGCTCGCGTCAGCGCCAGAGAGAGCGCGACCGAGAGAAGGCAGAGCTGGCCGAGAAGGGTCTCACTGCGGAGCAGAGAGAAGAGCTGGCCGCGATCGACGCCCGCCTCGGACTGACCCCGGACCGAAGCCCACGCAAGCGGCAGTACTTCGGGGGCAACTGCCTGGAGTGCGACCGGGCGCAGTGGCACTTCGACGCCCGACCTCGTGTGCCGATGTGCGACACGTGCGCCGCGAAGCGGGAGGGGCGGAAGCGCCGCGATCGGCTGGACCGGATCGCCCTCGATCAGTGGAAGCAGGAGAGGAAGGCGCGATGAGCAGCACCGAGCACAGAGCATCCCAGATCACCAACCGGAACAGGACGACCATGAGCACCACGACCACCCTCGCCTGCTACTCGTGCGGAGCGCAGGCCAACACCCACCGCCGACCGTTGAACTTCTCCTCGATGTGGATCGAAGGCCAGAACCCTGCCCTCGCCGCATCAGCCCGCGCGAAGCCGCGCACCATCCAGCTGGGCGAGTGCACCGAGTGCGGGGAGAGGCACGCCCTGGCCCGCTACCTCGTGACGGGCAAGCGCGACGGTCGCGACGCCACCGTGACGACGGACCGCCTCGGAGCAGCGCTCGACGGGCTGGCGATCCTCGGGAAGCCGATGCCGAAGCTCGGGGACGGCATCGGGTCACTGCTGCGGCACATGTCCACGCCGGGCTCCCTGGCCCGCTGGGCGATGCGCTACGCACCGACGTGGACGAAGGGCGCGACAAAGGACGAGATGAACCCGAGCGCGTGGGCGCACGTGTCCGAGGAGCAGATGAAGGACCTGAGGGAGGGCTACGCGTCGGTGCTCGCCGAGCGCGTGGCGGCGACTTCTCCCCCGACCGGAGTCGAGCCCCCGGCGGTCGGAGAGGGTAAGGGCCGCACGGTGGAGGGCGCGTGCCTGTTCTGCGGCACGACCGCAGTCGAGGTGAACGCGCAGAGCATCGTGGCGAGCGGTGGCCTCGGGACGATGCGGGACCGGGTGTGGAGGCCGGTGAGCGCAACCACCGGTGCGCTGGGCTCCAAGCACGCCTCGGAGAAGTTGCGAGGGCACCTCTGCCCGTCGTGCACGGAAAGCGTGGAGGCGGTGGGCGCCGTCGGCACGAAGGCGATGGAGCGGGCCTTCATGCGTCACCTGAAGGCGAGCGGGCGCGGAGACGATCTGCCACCTCTCGGGCCGGGTGAGCACCTGTCGGGCATCGTCGCGTGGGCGGTGACGGAGCGGCGTCGGAACGGCGTGCCGTGGGACCACCTGAGCCTGCCTCGGAAGTAATCTGGAGGCAGTGCTACAGCACGGCGTGGCGGAGCGGGTCGGTCCTCGGATCGGCCCGTTTCGTCGTCTGGGCTCCGCCTGTGGTACCCACCGCATACGATCCGAGCATGGTGGCGAGAATCTGCTGGAGCTGCGGCGTACACGCTCAGATGCATGGGATGCAGCAGGCATCCCCGATGAAGAACCCGTGGCACAACTGGGCGATCCCGATGCAGTGCATGCACTGCGGCGACATCAACGTCGCGCATGCGAAGTCGGACTTGAAGGAGACCGGCTTCGCCTACGAGGAGTTCATGGAGGACGGGTGGTCCCGAGCCACCTGGTACCCCAAGCGGCTCGACGCTCCGGACTTCCGGTTCACACCAGCGGCGATCAGCGCGCCCGCTCACGAGGCCTACGTGGCGAGGAGCAATGGCGCCAATCGAGCCGCGATCCTCATGGCACGTGCCGTGCTGGAGGCGATCTGCAAGGACCACGGCATCACCTCGGGGCTGCTCTTCCACAAGATCGACGCCCTGGAGTCGGAAGGGCACATCACGAAGTCGTTGCAGCGGGCGGCGCACGCGGTGCGGGACCTCGGGAACGACATGGCGCACGGCGACTTCGTGAAGACGGACCCGACGGCGGAGCAGGCGCTGCAGGTGCTCGCGATCATGTGGCAGTTCATCGAGCAGCTGTACGAGCAGCCCGCTCAGACGCGGCGCCTCCTGGGCGAGGACGAGGCCAGCTCAGAGACCTGACCCCGGCCCTGATCACAGACGTTCGAGGAGTCGCAGGTCGCGCAGTGCACGATCCACGTCGTCCGATGCCGAAGGTGCCGAGAGCGCTACGTGCAGGGAGCCTGTGTCGATGTTCTGCGGACCGGAACGGAACGCGGCGCCGACGTGAGCGACGAACGCCGAATTCCCCGAGTCGTCCTTCATGAGCCGGACACGATCGACGACCCACTGCCCGAAGATGCGACGGAGGACTCGAAGCGTCACCCGCTTCCGCACCCACCCGAGCTGCTGTGCGGCACGAACGAACCTCCACGCCGTCGAGAGATCATCGGCATCGAACACGTCAAGCGATCTCGGCCCGACGTGGTTGCGGGCGTCCTGGTGATTGAGGAGCTGGAGCTGCAGTTCGCGTGCCTTCTCGACGATTTCTCGGCGGGCAAGCTCGCGCTCCTCCGCTCGCATCTGGATCACCTTGGTCTGGGAGGCGATGCCGAGTCCGATGGAGGCGCTGATGCCGGTGCTGATGAGCGCCGAGACGGTGACGGTGGACCAGTCCATGGGCCTGAGAGTAATGGTCCAGAGTGAAAAAGTGAACTTTGTGACAGATATGTCAAATCGTAGGTATCGACGATGCGATCGCCCTGGCCTACCTCGCGAGCCGTCCCGACGTCGAGGCGGTGGGCCTGGTCTCCACCGGCGGCAACGTCGACGTCCACGCGGTCCATCGCAACAACCTGGCCCTCGCCGAGCTGCTCGGGACCACCGCCCCCATCGCGCGGGGTGCGGAGCGGCCGCTGGTGCAGGAGCCGATGTACGCCGACGACACCCATGGCCCCGGCGGGCTCGGTCATGCAGTCCTCCCTCCCACGACTCGTAGGGAGGATCCGCGCAGCGGCGCGCAGCTGTGGGTCGATGTCGCGCGCGCATATCCCGGGGAGCTGGTCGGCCTGGTGCTCGGACCGCACACCAACCTCGCCCTCGCACTGGAGATCGAGCCGGAGCTGCCACGGCTCCTCAAGCGCCTGCACATCATGGGCGGGGCGATCAATCATCGCGGCAACACCGGACCCACGAGCGAGTGGAACATCGCCGTGGATCCGGAGGCCGCCCAGCGCGTCCTCGCCGCGTTCTCCGCCGCGCCGCACCGTCCGGTGCTGGGGTCGCTCGAGGCGACGGAAAGCGTCCGCTTCACGCAGCGCGAGCTGGATCGCTTCGGCGAGCTCGCCGAGCGCACCGGCCATCCAGTGGCGCAGATCCTGGTCGACGCGCTGCGCTTCTACTTCGAGTTCCACGAGGCCGACGGACTCGGCTGGTCCGCGCATGTGCACGACCCGCTGGTCACCGCGCATGCGGTCACCGGCGGCTTCGCCTCCACCCGCGCGCTCGCCGTGGACGTGGAGCTCACAGGCACCCTGACCCGCGGTCAGACGGTGGGCGATGTGCTGGGTCGCTGGGGCCGGGAGCCGAACGTCGACGTGCTCACCGAGGTGCGGCCCGCGGAGTTCATCGACCACCTGCTGGAGACGCTGCAGACCGGACTGGACCGGACCGTCCGACCAGACCATCCCGTCGGCGGCTGACCACGACGGGGCATCTCACCCCATCCTCGCCGGGGGCGACTCACCCACGTCGAGAACGACCTTCGGAACAACATCTCGCGAGGAAGGTGTGCCAAAGGTCGTTCTCGATGCTGTGGGGTGGGATCTCGGTGCCGTCAGGTGGCTCCGGGTCCTCTCTCGCGACTCAGCAGCTCAGGGGCTCACCGGCCCAGCGTGGTCACCTGGACCTCGAAGCAGCGCCGGGGGCCCTTGTCCCCGCGCCCGGCGCGCCAGCCCACGCAGCGGGTGGTTCCCGCGTCGCGGTCGTCCTCGAAGGCGACGAGCACTGTGCCGGGCAGGGTGACAGGGGCGTCGAAGCTGACGTCCCAGCGCAGGGGACGGGAGAGGTCCACGCGCGCCTCGGTGAAGGCGCGGGAGGCGGTGTACATCCCGTGCGCGATCGCTCTCGGGAATCCGAAGGCCTTCGCACTGAGGGCCGACATATGGATCGGATTCACGTCGCCCGAGACCGCCGCATAGCGCCGACCGGCATCGGCCGACAAGGACCAGCGGCCGGTCGGCGTCGGCGCCTCGAAGGCACGACGCGCGGCGCGACCGCCGTCGGTCGAGGACGTGTCGCGCGCCGCCTGGACGGTGGACGGCGACTGCTCGGCAGACGCCGTCAGCGCAGGGGACGCCGCGCCGCCCTTGGTCAGGTAGGTCGACACATCGGTGGCGATGATCTCCCCGTCCTCGCCGAGGATCGTGGAGACCGCCTCGAAGGTGCGCCCCTTGCGGTGCGGGCGCAGGTCCCGCACCCGGCATTCGACATCCACCAGCTCCCCCACCCGCACCGGGCGGTGCTGGAGGACCTGGTTGCGCAGGTGGACCAGGCCCAGCAGGGGGAAGGGGAAGTCCCGCCGTGCCATCAGGGCGAGGGAGACCGGGAAGGCGAGCACGTGCAGCACGCCCGGGTGGACCAGGTCCGTGGCGGGCCCACCCATCAGGTGGTCGAAGTCGCGGGCCCGCTCGGCATCGATCCGCACGGAGCGCACCCGGTAGGCGGTGCTCGGGAGCACCGGTTCACCACGGGTGCGGCCACCACGGGTGCGGCCACCGCGAGGGTCGAGCGCGGCGGCATAGACGGCGGGGAAGGAGGGGATGTCGGTGAGGTCCTTCATCCGCTCGGGCATCGACTCGGAACCGCCCTGCTGAGAGGGATCCTGCTGCGAGGAGCCGGGGTGCGAGGAGCTCTGCACGGCGCTCACTTCCCGACCATGTTCTGGCCGCACACCCGCAGCGTCTCACCGCGGATCCCGCCGGCCTCATCGGAGGAGAGAAAGGAGATCGTCTCGGCGACGTCGATGGGCAGCCCGCCCTGCTGGAGCGAGTTGACCCGGCGGGCGACCTCGCGGGTGAGGGCCGGCATCCGGGCGGTCATCTCGGTCTCGATGAATCCGGGGGCGACAGCGTTGGCGGTGCCGCCCAGCGGCTCGAGTTTTCCGGCGAGCGCGTCGACGAAGGCGATCACGCCTGCCTTCGAGGCGGCGTAGTTCGTCTGGCCGCGGTTCCCGGCGATGCCGCTGGTCGAGGCCAGGGACACCACCCGGGGCTGCTCGCCGAGCACGTCACCCGCCTCGATCAGCGCCTCGGTGAGGGTGATCTGGCTGGTGATGTTGACCGCGAGGACGGGGTCCCAGCGGTCGGCGGTCATGTTGGCCAGCAGCTTGTCGCGGGTGATGCCGGCGTTGAGGACGATCACATCGAGGGTCAGTCCCCGCTCGCGGAGGACGCCGACCAGCCGCTCCCCCGCGCCCACGGAGGCGACGTCGAGCTGGATCGGCACTGCACGCAGCTCGTTGGCGAGCCGTGCCAGCTCGGTGCCCGCACCCGGGACATCGAGGACCACGAGCTTCGCACCGTCCGCGGCGAGCGTGCGCGCGATCGCCGCGCCGATGCCGCGGGCGGCGCCGGTGACCAGAGCGGTGCGCCCGGCCAGCGGCAGCGTGTCGTCCTCGGTGCGGCTGCCGGCATCGGTGGAGACGGTGAGCAGCTGCCCGGTGACGAAGGCGCTGCGGGCGGAGAGGAAGAAGCGCAGCGCCCCGATCACGCCGGGAGCGTCAAGCTTCACACCGTCTTCGACAAGGACGCCGTTGGCGGTCGCCCCGCCGCGCATCTCGTGGGCGAGGGAGCGCAGGAAGCCCTCGACCCCACCGCGCGCGGCATCCTGTGCCGGATCCTCGCCGCGCGCGGGACGGGACAGGGTGATCACGCGGGCACCGGGGGAAAGGCTGCGCATGGCACTGCCCAGCGGGAGCACCAGCGGGCCGAGATCGGACGGGGAGGTGATCTCGTCGGCCACCACGATCACGGAGCCGATCTTCCGCAGCTCCTCGAAGCGGCGGCGCACGTCGGCGCCCCACTGCAGGAGCAGGCGCGCGATCTCGTCGGCTCCTGCGGAGTCTCCCAGCACCACGACCGGGTCGAGCACGGGTCCGGGCCGGTCCGCGCGGCGCGGAAGCTTCGAGGGGCGTGGCAGACCCAGCTGCTTGGCGAGGGCACCACCGGGGGCGGAGCGGATGAAGCGGGTATAGGCATCGGTCATGGGGACCTCCGGTTCAGAACTGCGGGCACGGGGCTGCGGATCGGGGCGTGAAGGGCTCAGCCGATCAAGGGCTCAGCCGGTGACGGGATCAGTCGGTGACGGACTCGAGCAGCACGACGGTGCCCTGGCCGGCAGCGGCGCACACCGAGATCAGCCCGCGCTGGACGCGGCCGGTCTCCTTGGCCCGCTCGTGCAGGAGCTTGGCGAGGGTCGCGACGAGACGCCCGCCGGTGGCCGCGAAGGGGTGGCCCACCGCGAGCGAGGAGCCCGCGACGTTGAGCTTGGCGCGGTCAATGCTTCCCAGTGCTCCGCCTCGGCCCAGCCGCTCGCGGCAGAACTCCTCGGACTCCCAGGCCTTCAGAGTGCTCAGCACGGTCGAGGCGAAGGCCTCGTGGATCTCGTAGAAGTCAAGATCCTGGAGGGAGAGGTGGTTCGCGTCCAGCAGCTCCGGCACGGCGTAGGCGGGGGCCATCAGCAGGCCCTCGTCTCCGTGCACGTAGTCGACGGCGGCGCTGCGGGCGTCGACCACCCGTGCGAGCGGCGTGAGACCGCGCTCGGCGGCCCATTCGGCGCTGCCCATCAGCACCGAGGATGCGCCGTCGGAGAGCGGTGTCGAGTTACCGGCGGTCATGCTCGGCTCGGCGACCTGCGGGGACTTCACGCCGAAGACGGGCTTGAGGGAGCCGAGCTTCTCGAGCGAGGAGTCGGGGCGCAGGTTCTGGTCGCGTGAGAGCCCGCGGTAGCCGGTGATCAGATCGTCGAAGAATCCGGCGTCGTAGGCGGCGGCGAGATGCTGGTGGGAGGCGAGTGCGAGCTCGTCCTGGTCCTGGCGGGTGATGCCCCACTGGGCGGCGGTGAGCGCCTGGTGCTCCCCCATGGACAGCCCGGTGCGGGGCTCGCCGTTGCGGGGTGGGACCGGGGCGAGATCGGCGGGGCGGATCGCGCTGAAGGCCTTGACGCGCTGCATCGCGGTCTTCGCGGCGAAGGCGCGATGGAGGATGCGGCGCAGGCGAGGGGTGACCTCGATCGGGGAGTCCGAGGCGGAGTCGACGCCGCAGGCGATGCCCGAGTCGATCTGGCCCAGCTGGATCCGGTTGGACACGTGGATCACGGTCTCGAGGCTGGTGGCGCAGGCCTTGGACATGTCGATCGCCGGGGTGCGCGGGTCCAGGGGTGTGCCCAGGGCGCTCTCGCGGGTGAGGTTGAGGTCACCGGCCAGCTTGAGCACAGCGCCGCCGGCGATCTCGCCGAGCTTCTCACCCTGCAGCCCGAAGCGAGCCACGAGGCCGTCGAGCGCCGCGGTGAGCAGGTCCTGGTTGGAGATGCCGGCGTAGGGGCCGCCGGAACGGGCGAAGGGGATCCTGTTACCGCCGAGGATCAGGGCGTCGCGCGGGGAGTCGTGCTGGGTCACTGGGTGCACCTCTTCGTGGTCACTGCGGTCTTCATGGTCACTGCCGTGGTTCGTGGAGATCCTGGGCCGTGGGAGCCCGGGCTGCCGATGCGCTCTCGCTCCCGCAGGAACTCGCCGGAGGATCTTCTCCGGAGCACTTTACATAGAACCGACGGTACTTGATACCCTAGGTCTCGTGAACGCGACGACGCAAGCCCCCGTGGACGGCCGATCGGCCCGTTGGGCCCGCCACCGGGAAGAGAGACGTGCCGAGCTGCTCGACGTGGCCCGGCACCTCATCCATGAGCAGGGTCCCGATGTGACGATGGAGGACATCGCCGCAGCCTCCGGCACCTCCAAGTCCATCGTCTACCGCTACTTCGAGGACAAGGCCCAGCTCCAGCGCGCGCTGGGGCGCAGCATCCTGTCCACGATGCACGGCAAGCTGCTGGAGGAGATGCGAGCCCTCGAGGCTCGCGTCGGCCGCGAACCGGAGGCCGACGAGCGGATCCACGCGATGATCCGCGCCTATGTCGAAACGGCCCAGCGCTCCCCCGGCGTGTACCGCTTCGTCACCCGGCCCAGCGACGGGCTGAACCACTTCCTGTCCTCGGTCTCGCGGCTGGTCGCGACCTTCCTGCCCGCCGAGATCCCGGCGCCGCAGGTCTGGGCCCACGGCTCCGTCGGCTTCGTCGAACGCGCCGTCGACGTCTGGATGACTGATCACGACACCTCTGAGATCTCTGAGGCCTCTGAGACCGCTGACGCCTCACACGCCTCACACGCCTCAGCCGACCCGACCGACCCGACCGACCCGGGCAACGCAGCCCAGCGCACCACCCCACTCACCTCCGATCAGCTCGTGACCCACCTGGTCACCTGGCTCATGAAGGGACTGCACGCATGACCACCGATTCCCGCACCGCACCCGCCACCACCACTTCCCCCGCCACGGCGGAGGTCTCCGACGTGACGACCACCGCCAATCCCACCGGACCCATCTCGATCCCGCCCGGCGGGAGCCCCCGGCTCGACATCGCGCAGGTCTCCGAGGCCCTGCTGGGCAAGTGGGCCGACGCCCGCCTCGAGGCCCGTGAGCGCGCCGCCCGCCCCGAACTGCACCGACCGCTCGACGCCTCCGTCGCCGAGCATCGCGAGCGCGTCTACGAACAGCTCCAGCTCCTCGTGAAGGACGACGTCTCCCGCCGGATGCTGCCCGAGCACCTCGGCGGCCCCAACGACAACGGAGGCAACGTCGCCTCCTTCGAGGAGCTGGTCGTCGCCGACCCTTCCCTGCAGATCAAGGCCGGAGTGCAGTGGGGCCTGTACACCTCGGCGATCATCCAGCTGGGCAGTGAGGAGCAGCAGCACGCCTGGGTGCCCGATGCGATGGACCTGACCACCCCCGGCGCCTTCGCGATGACCGAGATCGGCCACGGCTCCGACGTGCAGGCGCTGGCGACCACCGCCACCTTCGACCCCGCCGGCGGGACCGATGGGGAATGGGTGATCCACACCCCCTTCCGCGCTGCCTGGAAGGACTTCCTGGGCAACGCCGCGATCCACGCGAAGGCAGCGACGCTGTTCGCACGCCTGATCACGAACGGCGTGGACCACGGCGTGCACTGCTTCTACGTCCCGGTCCGGGACGCGGCCGGGGAGCTGCTGCCCGGCATCTCGAGCGAGGACGACGGCGAGAAGGGTGGGCTGAACGGCATCGACAACGGACGCCTGGCCTTCGACCAGGTGCGCATCCCCCGCACCAACCTGCTGAACCGATACGGCGACGTCGCACCCGACGGCACCTACACCTCCCCCATCGAGTCTCCCGGCCGCCGGTTCTTCACGATGCTCGGCACCCTGGTCCAGGGCAGGGTCTCCCTGGACGGCTCCGCGATCCGGGCCAGCCAGCTCGCCCTGCATATCGCGATCACCTACGCGACTCAGCGCCGCCAGTTCAGCGCCGCGGATCCCACGCAGGAGACGGTGCTGATGGACTACCAGGCACACCTGCACCGCCTGCTGCCGAAGCTCGCCGAGACCTATGCCGGCGCCTTCGCGCACGAGCAGCTGCTGCAGGCCTTCGATGACGTGTTCTCCGGCCGGGCCGACGACCCCGAGTCCCGTGAGGACCTCGAGACCCTCGCCGCGACCCTCAAGCCCACCTCGACCCGGCTCGCGCTGGACACCATCCAGGAGTGCCGCGAAGCCTGCGGCGGCTCCGGCTTCATGGCGGAGAACCAGCTGGTGGGCCTCCACCAGGATCTGGACGTGTACGCCACCTTCGAGGGTGACAACACCGTCCTGCTGCAGCTGGTCGCCAAGCGTCTGCTCTCGGACTACACCTCCGAGCTGAGCAGCGTGGACCGGGCGGGGATCGGCCGCTTCATCGCGCAGCGCGCCGAGGTGCTCGCCAAGCGCCACACTCCCTGGGCGCGCCTCGGGCAGAGCGTCAGCGACCGCGGCAACGCCCGGCGCGCCTTCGATTCCATGCGCCAGTCGGAGTTCCAGGAGGAGCTGCTCGCCGACCGCGCCCGCGTCAAGGTCGAAGAGGTCGCTCTCGCCCTTCGCGGCGCCGCGAAGATGAGCCCGGCCGACGCCGCCTCCGAGGTCAACAAGCACCAGGTGGAGATGCTGGACGCCGCACGCGCCCACGCGGACCTGGTCCGCTGGCGCGCCTTCACCAGGGGGATCGAGGCGCTCACGGATGAGGGCTCCCGGGCGGTGCTCACCGATGTCCGGGACCTGTTCGGGCTCACCGCGATCAACGACGACCTCGCCTGGTTCCTGCTCAGCGGGATGATCTCCACCCAGCGCGGCCGCCAGATCGACCATGATCTGCGCCGGCTGCTGTGGCGGCTGCGCCCGCATGTGCTCGATCTGGTCGCCGCCTTCGACGTGCGCCCCGGTCACGTGCGAGCACCGATCGCTCTGGGCGGGGAGCAGGAGCGGCAGGACGAGGCCGCTGTGTACTTCCGTGCGCAGCGCGCCAGCAAGTCCGCGCCGGTCAGCGAGAAGGTCCTGCGGGACCGGGCGAAGAAGGCGAAGAGGGCGAAGCAGGGGGCCGGCCCGCGCGGCAGCGGCGCCCGCTGACCGCTGCAGGGCGGTCCGGGTCTCAGCACCTGCCCCGGTCCGCCCTGTCGTGCGCCGCGATCGTAGACTGTGGTCGCCGGGTCCGGGCCCTCACGGCCCGCCCGCACCCCAGCCCTCGTGATGAACGGACCCGAAACCGCGATGACCGCCGACCTCGCCCCCTCCACCCCGCACGGCACGCCCGCGGACGTCGACACGGTCGAGCATGCCGCCTCCACCCCTGACCAGGCTCAGCCGTACGCCGATCTCGGGCTCAAGGAGGACGAGTACGCGAACATCCGCGAGATCCTCGGCCGCCGTCCCACGAACGCCGAGCTCGCCATGTACTCGGTGATGTGGTCCGAGCACTGCTCGTACAAGTCCTCCAAGAGGCACCTGAGCACCTTCGGCAAGCACACCACCGAGAAGATGCGCGAGAAGCTGCTGGTGGGCATGGGCGAGAACGCCGGCGTGGTCGACATCGGTGACGGCTGGGCGGTGACCTTCAAGGTCGAGTCCCACAACCACCCCTCCTACGTCGAGCCCTACCAGGGCGCGGCCACCGGCGTCGGCGGAATCGTGCGCGACATCATCTCGATGGGTGCCCGCCCGGTCGCGGTCATGGATCAGCTGCGCTTCGGCGCGATCGACCACCCCGACACCGCCCGCGTGGTCCACGGCGTCGTCTCCGGAGTGGGCGGCTACGGCAACTCCCTCGGCCTGCCGAACATCGGCGGCGAGACCGTGTTCGATGCCGCCTACCAGACCAACCCCCTGGTCAACGCGCTCGCACTCGGCGTGATGCGCCACGAGGACATCCACCTCGCCTCCGCGACCGGCCCCGGCAACAAGGTGGTGCTCTTCGGTGCCCGCACCGGAGGGGACGGCATCGGCGGCGCCTCCATCCTCGCCTCGGAGACCTTCGAGGAGGACGGCCCCCTCAAGCGCCCCAGCGTCCAGGTGGGCGACCCCTTCATGGAGAAGGTGCTCATCGAGTGCTGCCTCGAGCTGTTCGCCGCCGGCACCGTCGAGGGCATCCAGGATCTTGGCGCCGCGGGCATCTCCTGCGCCACCAGCGAGCTGGCCGCCAACGGCGCCTCGGGCATGCACATCCACCTCGAGGAGGTGCTGCTGCGCGACCCCACCCTGAACGCCGGCGAGATCCTGATGAGCGAGTCCCAGGAACGCATGATGGCCGTGGTGAGCCCCGAGAAGCTCGAGGAGTTCCAGGCGATCGCCGCGAAGTGGGATGTCGAAGCCGCGGTGATCGGCGAGGTCACCGGTGACGGCCGCCTCACCATCGACCACCACGGACACCGCATCGTCGACGTGGACCCGGCGACGGTCGCGATCGACAGCCCCGTCTACGACCGCCCCTACGCCCGTCCCGACTGGCAGGACGCCCTGCAGGCCGACACCGCGGAGGTCCTCCCCCGCCCCGGCACCGCCGAGGAGCTCGCGGCGACCGTGCGCACCCTGATCGCGTCCCCGAACCTCGCCTCCAAGAACTGGGTCACCGACCAGTTCGACCGTTACGTGGGTGGGAACACCGCGCTCTCGATGCCCGACGACGCCGGCGTGCTCCGGATCGACGAGGCCACGGGCCGCGGCATCGCGCTCGCGACCGACGCCAACGGCCGATACACCAAGCTCGATCCCCGTACCGGGGCCCAGCTCGCGCTGTCCGAGGCCTACCGCAACGTGGCGACCTCCGGCGCGGTGCCGCTCGCGATCACGGACTGCCTGAACTTCGGCTCCCCCGAGGACCCGGGCCCGATGTGGCAGCTGGTCGAGGCGATCGTCGGGCTCGCCGAGGCGTGCGAGACGCTCGAGGTGCCGGTCACCGGCGGCAACGTCTCCCTGTACAACTCCACCGGCGAGCCGGGCCTCATCGATTCCGCGATCCACCCCACCCCGGTGGTCGGCGTGCTCGGCGTGTTCGAGGACGTCGCGCGCCGCGTCCCCTCCGGCTGGCAGGCAGAGGGCCTGTCGGTGCTGTTGCTGGGCACCACGCGTGAGGAGCTCTCGGGCTCGGCCTGGGCGGATGTCATCCACCAGCACCTGGGCGGCATGCCGCCGCAGGTCGACCTCGAGGCCGAGCGCTCGCTGGCCCGAGTGCTGATCACCTCCGCCGAGGAGGGGCTCGCCACCGCGGCGCATGACCTCTCCGAGGGCGGTCTGGCCCAGGCCCTGGTGGAATCGGTGACCCGCTTCGGCACCGGTGCCCAGGTGGATCTCGTGGGCCTGACGGAGCGCGACGGCGTGGATCTCGCCAGCGCTCTGTTCTCCGAGTCGCAGGGTCGTGCTCTGGTCGCGGTCCCCGCCGAGCAGGAGGAGCGGCTGACGGCGCTGGCCGCCGAGCACGGGGTGCCGGTGCTGCGTCTGGGCACCACCGGCGGCAGCGCCCTGGCGGTCGAGGGTGTGGGCACCTTCACCGTGGGCGAGCTGCGGGAGCTGCGAGACGGCACCCTGCCGCGCTACTTCGGCTGACACCGCAGGACCACAGGAGGGTCTCTCCGCGCGCGACTGCGTGCTCGGAGAGACCCTCCTGTGGTGTCAGGTCCGTCGATTCCCCGGGCCAGCTCCGACAGAGGCAGGCTCAGTCGCTGAGATTCCCCGGGCTGGCTCGGACCGAGGCAGGCTCAGTCACCGCGCGAGGGGCGTTCCCGACGCGCGACGCCGCCGAGAGCCCGGCGCCCCGCGCGTCGCACGAAGCCCGCGGCACGGCCTGCTGCGCCCTGCCCGGCGCTTCCCGGCGCGATGCCGTCCAGCCGCTCGTGCAGCTGCGCGACCTCCTCGCGCAGCGCCTTCAGCTCCTCGAGAAGCCTCTCCTCGCTGCGTTCGACGACCGTCTCGGTGTTCTTCGACAGGAACATCGGCAGCCCGATCCCGTGCTCCGCGACCCACGGCCGGAAATACCGCTCGCGCAGCTCGGCATCGTAGTGGCGGTGGCCTCCGGACAGGGCGTACATCGAATTGCTGCTGGCTCCCACCGCAGCGGGCCGCTGCCGCCACTGCGCGAGCGGACGGTCCAGGAACCCCACCTCCGCGCTCTGCAGCAGCTGCAGGTGGAAGGCGTAGTCGCCGACCACTGGGAGGGACTCGTCATAGGGGCCCACGATGTCGTGGACCCGCCGACGATGCAGCATCGAGATCGGCACGTTGCGGTTCACGGCGATGTAATCCACCAGCCGCACGCCCTCGAGCTCGGGCCAGGACAGGAACATCTCGTCCTCGACGAAGCCGGTGGGGGTCTCATGCTCGTGGACGATCAGCGTGCGCACCACCACCGCCTCCTGCTCGGGGTGCGCCTCGAGATGGCCGAGGGTCTCCTGGAGGAAGGTCGCATGCCAGGTGTCGTCGTCATCGTGGATCACCACGGCGGGCGCTGAGGTCTCGCGCAGTCCGTGATTGCTCGCCGCCTCCATACCGGTGGAGGCCTCGCGGTGGATCACGCGGAGGCGCCCGTCGGCCTCGCTCGCATGCCGGGCGGCGACAGCGTCGACGGCCGCCCGGTCCCCGGCGTCGTCGACGATCACCAGCTCCCAGTCCTGGCGGGTCTGGGCGAGGACGTCCTGGACGGCGCGGTCGAGCATCTGCGGCCGGTCGCGGGTGCGCATGATGATCGCCGCCGACGGCTCCCCTGCACGGTCCACGGCCCGGGTGAAGGGTGCCAGGGCAGAGCGCAGCGGCTCGCGCCAACGCTGCTGCGGCGTGAGACCGGCACCCACCGGATCGGTGTGTTCGGAAGCGGAGTGTTCCTCACCGGCCAGCGCTGCGGCGACGCGGTCCCACCAGGACTCCGCCGCAGCCAGCAGCTGCGGCCGGGCGGCCTCGAGCGTGGCGTGCTCGGCCTCCCGGCCGGCCACGAGCGCCTCGACCACGGGACCCACCAGGTCCGACGGCCCCTGAGCGACCGGATCCCACAGCGCTGCGGCGGGCACCGCCGCGCCGGCGAGCCCGATGTTGCGCAGCGCGCCGTCCATCCGGGAATGCCCGTAGCGGTTCAGCGGCAGCGCGAGCACCGAGGAGCAGGCGGCGGTCCCGAAGACGACGGGATGGAAGCGGGTGCTGATCACCCAGGCTGCGCCGGTGGTCCGTGCGGCGGCCGCGGTGTCCTGCTCGATCGGCAGCACCGTCGCGGGCATGCTCAGCTGGGCGGCCACTTCATGGTGCAGCAGCAGATCACCGCCACCGTCATCGGGGTCAGCCATGTGCGGGACCAGCTCCACCCGGGCACCGGTGCGCCCTGCGAACTCCTCGATCACCGCGCACGCCAGTGCGATGTAGGCGTCCCGCGGCAGGGGGTCCCCATCCCCTCCCAAGGTCACGCTCAGCAGCTCAGGGTCGAGGTCATGTGCGCCGGCCGCTGCGGACAGGCCGAGCCCGACGGCGTCATCGAGCGTCTGCACCAGCGCGGGGTGGGCCGGGCACAGCTCGCGCGCGATCCGCACGCTGTGCGTGTCCCGCAGGCCCACCAGCGTGCACAGCTCCAGCAGCTCGCGCATGCTCTCCCGGTCGGCCGGGGTGAGCTCCGGGCCGAGGCTCTGCCCGGTGAGCACCACCGGCTTGCCCAGGGACCGTGCGACCAGAGCGGTGGCGAGGCGCTCGTCGAGCAGCCAGCCGTAGCGGGAGGTGAGGCTGCCGCCCCCGCCGATCACGACGGAGTCCACGTCCTTCAGTTGATCGATGATGGTGAACAGCTTGTCCGCAGCGGGCAGGGCGCCCGGGTCACCGGCGAGGGCCCGGCGGATCTCCGCGAGATACCTCGCCCTGTCCTCGATCGGCCAGGGGAAGGTGAGCGCCGGGATGCTCGATGCCGGCGCAGCACCTCCGGGCCCGTACTTCTCGTGCCGCGAGAGCCGCACCACCTGATGGCCGCGCGCGGTGAGGCGCCGTGCGCTCATCGTCGCGATGGCTTCATCACCGACGTGGTAGACGGTCTGATCGACGTCGCACAGCAGAGCGACCTTCACCGGCATCTCCTTCTTCCGGAGCAGGTCTGCTCCCTCAGGGGTCAGAGTCCGCGCACATCCATCCAGCGGATCATGAACGCGGCCATCGCATCACGGGCGATCGGCGCGACGGGACGGAAGGTGCCGTCCGGCCAGCCGGTCGTGATGCCCGTCGAGGCGAGCCACGTGATCTCCTTGCCGAACTGATGGTTCGACGGGACATCGGAGAACGGGTTCGCGGTCTTGGTGGACCGTTCCCCGGAGGCACGGTACAGGAAAGCCGCGACCGCTCCACGCTCCACGGATGCTGTGGGACGGAAGGTGCCGTCCGGCCAGCCGGTGGTGATCCCCTTGGCATGCGCCCAGGTGATCTCCTTGTAGAACATCCGGCTGGGCGGCATGTCCTTGAACGGGGACCTCGTCGGCGGGGTGAAGGCGGGCTTCCCCAGTGCTCGGTAGACGAAGGCGACCATCGCATCGCGCTGGATCGGTGCCAGCGGGCGATAGCTGTCGTCGTCCCAGCCCGTGGTGATCCCCTTGGCGGCGAGCTTCTCGATCTCCGCCCGGTACATCAGGTTCGGGGGGACATCGATGAAGCGGGAGTCGTGGAACTGGACGGACTTGCCGGTCTTCACCACCGCGCCCTGCTGGAAGGTCTGCACCGTCTGCCCGAAACGGGTGGAGGCGGAGCCCGTCGGCCGGCCCCAGGTACCGCGCCACTGCGAAGCGAACGGCGTCGCATACCCTGCGGCTGCTCCACCCTCCTGGAGGACCAGGCCCTTGGTGAGGACCGTCGCGGTGTACTTCCCGGTGCGGTGGGCGCTCTTGACCACGGTGCCGAGCTTCGAGGTGCCGCCCGCACCCTGGAAGGCCCAGAGGTGCTCTTTCCAGCCCCCGTCGATGAAGGCCTGGGCCTCCCCGCGGATGGTGTCGAACTGGCGGTACAGGCTCAGCCCCGGGCACTCGGTGTAGTTGACGTCGCGGTGGCCCATCATCTTCGCGAGCGAGATCGTCTTGCCGGCGGTGAAGCGGGTTCCGGTCCCCGGGGTCCAGGAGGACTTCGCCCAGACGCTGGTCTGGAAGGTGTTCAGCAGCTTCCAGCCCACCAGCTGCGCGACGGCGACGCGGGCGGCGCGCGGCGGCGCTGTCGAGGAGTAGTCGCCCATCACGGAGATGCCGAAGGAACCGGTGTTGAAGCCATAGGCGTGGGCGCCGGTGATGTTGCGGTGCAGGCCCCCGCCGCGTCCCTCGAAGATCTGGCCGTACTTCGAGACCAGGATGTTGTAGCCGATGTCGGCCCAGCCCATGGTCCCGGTGTGATAGTTCAGGATGCCGCGCACGATCTGCGCGGACTGCGAGGAGGAATAGTTGTTGGTCCCCGCGGTGTGGTGAAGGACCACTGCCTTGAGCTCATCGGCGCCGCTGGTGCCCCGCACCTTGGACTCATCGGCGCCCCATGCGGCGCGGGAGACGTAGGAGGGAGCCCCCGGCCCGAGGACGGGCGTGGCAGGGTTCGTCGAGGCGGCAGCGGCCATCGTGGTCACCTGATCGGCCTGGGAGACGCGCGCGGAAGGGCCCGTGTACTGCCCGACCTGGCTGTCGGCCGGGGCTGGCGAGGTGGTGACGACGTGCGCGATGAGGGACTCTGTGACGTCGGCGCCGTCGAGCTCGGCCCGGATCTGCAGCGCGGAGACCACACCGATCCATGCGACCTCGGTGCCGGCGGCGTCCTCGCCCGTCTCGGGGTTCTCTGCGGTCTCCAGCGGGAGCCACGGCGTCCACTCGCCGTCCTCGCCCAGACCACGCGCCTGGACCTCGGGAGCGTCGGCGTCGTTCGGCCAGGTCACGCCGACCATGGTGGCCGGCTGATCGGCGAGGTCGCGAACCTGCGCGCCGCTGTCATCGAGCAGCGGGACGTCCGCGAGGGGGACGTCGACGATACGGGTCTCGCCGTCGGTCACTGCGGGATCGGCGAGCGCGGGGGCGGCAGAGAGCACAGCGGCCCCGGCCGGAACCGAGGCGGCGGCGACGAGGAGGCCACGGCGCGAGAGGGGTGAGGGTCGAGACGTGTCGGGGGCGGGGGGAATGTTCCGCGTGGACATTGATGAACAGCTCCGAACGAGAGGTGGTGAGGCACGAAGACCGGGGCCGAGGCACACCACGAGCTCGAGGAGCGAGACGAGGTTGCCCGGGGAACGGACATCCGTGGATCACCGTAGTGCACGAAGCCCACGGGGGAACTTTCGCCCGGGTCACGATCGGACAAACACCGGAGATGCTGGTCTCAAAACCGCTAGTGGAATGCGGAATGTCCGGTAAAGACCTATCGTCCGTATTCGCCGATCCTCACCGGGAAGGTGCGCTGATTCCTGAAATTCCGATGAGAACGAGGGCGGACCGTCGGGATCTCTCCCGTCGGCCCGCCCTCGGCGTGGCGCTGCTCCTCAGAGCAGAGTGCTCACTTCTCGTCGTCGGCGCCCTCGGCGGGCTCGACCGGAGCGACGTCCTCGGCAGCAGCGGTGTCGGCGGCCGCAGCGGTGTCAGCAGCCTTGGCGTCGTTCTTGGCGGCGCCCTCAGCCTCCTTCACCACGGACTGCTTGGCCGAGAACTCCTCGGTGACCAGCTCGATGACGGCCATCGGGGCGTTGTCGCCACGACGCGGTGCCACCTTGGTGATGCGGGTGTAGCCGCCGGGACGCTCGGCGAAGGTCGGTGCGATCTCCTCGAACAGCGAGTAGACGACGCCCTTGTCACGGATGGTCTCCATGACCCGACGACGAGAGGCGAGATCGCCCTTCTTCGCCTGGGTGATGAGACGCTCCGCGTGGGGGCGCAGGCGCTTGGCCTTGGTCTCGGTGGTGGTGATCGCCTTGTGGCGGAACAGCTCGGTCGCGAGGCTGGCGAGGATCATCCGCTCGTGCGCGGGGGATCCGCCGAGGCGCGCACCCTTGGTGGGGGTAGGCATGGTCGTTCTCCTAGTGAAAGATAAAGGTCAGTACTGGTCGCCGAAGCCGTCGGAGTAGGAGTCCAGGGCAGACGGATCGAATCCGGCCGGGGAATCCTTCAGCGACAGACCGAGGTCGGCGAGCTTCGCCTTGACCTCGTCGATGGACTTCTGGCCGAAGTTGCGGATGTCGAGCAGATCGGCCTCGGAACGGGCGGTCAGCTCGCCGACGGTGTGGACACCCTCGCGCATCAGGCAGTTGTACGACCGGACCGTGAGGTTCAGGTCGTTGAGCGGAAGCGCCAGATCGGCGGCCAGAGCCTGATCCGTGGGCGACGGGCCGATCTCGATGCCCTCCGCCTCCTGGTTCAGCTCATGAGCCAGCCCGAACAGCTCGACCAGGGTCTTGCCGGCCGAGGCCACCGCATCGCGGGGCGAGATGGCGGGCTTGGTCTCGACGTCGACGATCAGCTTGTCGAAGTCGGTGCGCTGCTCGACACGAGTCGCCTCGACCTTGTAGGTCACCTTCAGCACGGGCGAGTAGATCGAGTCGACCGGAACCCGGCCGATCTCGCCGTCGACGCCCTTGTTCTGCGCGGCGGAGACGTAGCCGCGACCGCGCTCGACGATCAGTTCGATCTCCAGGCGGCCCTTCTCGTTCAGGGTCGCGATGTGGAGGTCGGGGTTGTGGATCTCCACGCCGGCGGGCGGGGTGATGTCGGCAGCGGTGACGCGGCCGGCTTCCTCGCGACGCAGGTACATCACGACCGGCTCGTCGTTCTCGGAGGAGACGACCAGGTTCTTGACGTTGAGGATGACCTCGGTGATGTCCTCCTTGACGCCGGGGACCGTGCTGAACTCGTGGAGCACACCGTCGATGCGGATCGAGGTGACCGCAGCTCCGGGGATCGAGGACAGCAGGGTGCGGCGCAGGGAGTTGCCGAGGGTGTAGCCGAAGCCCGGCTCGAGCGGCTCGATGACGAACCGTGAGCGGTTGTCCGACACGACCTCTTCGGTCAGCGTGGGGCGCTGTGCAATGAGCACTGTGGATCCTTTCAGCGAGCGTCCGCCATATGACGCTCAGAAGGGGGCGATGGGCCTAGAAGGTGAGTGGTGTCCAGGGTGCCGGGCGCGGCAGGAGCCCCGCCCGGCACGGAACGGCACAGCGGGGAGCAGAGCCCCGCCGTGACCGTAGAGGTCAGACGCGGCGGCGCTTGGCCGGGCGGGTGCCGTTGTGCGGCTGCGGGGTGACGTCCTGGATCGAACCGACCTCGAGGCCGGTCGCCGTGAGCGAACGGATCGCGGTCTCGCGGCCGGAGCCCGGGCCCTTGACGAAGACGTCGACCTTCTTCATGCCGTGCTCCTGGGCGCGGCGAGCGGCGGCCTCGGCGGCCATCTGCGCGGCGTACGGGGTCGACTTGCGCGAGCCCTTGAAGCCGACCTGGCCCGCGGAGGCCCAGGAGATGACGGCGCCGTTCGGGTCCGTGATGGACACGATGGTGTTGTTGAATGTGCTCTTGATATGAGCCTGGCCGTTGACAATGTTCTTCTTGTCCTTGCGGCGCGGCTTGCGCGCAGCGGCCTGCTGGGTCTTGGATGCCATGCGGCAGTACTCCTCTGGTGGGTTTCGGGTGCGCCGGGTCCCTCAGCGGCGCGAAGTGACTACGGGTCCGAAGACACTCGCGGTCCGACGGCGGAAGCCGTGGATCAGCGGGCCTTCTTCTTGCCGGCGACCGTGCGCTTGGGGCCCTTGCGGGTGCGCGCGTTGGTCTTGGTGCGCTGACCGTGCACCGGCAGACCACGGCGGTGGCGCAGGCCCTGGTAGCTGCCGATCTCGACCTTGCGGCGGATGTCACCGGCGACCTCGCGGCGCAGGTCACCCTCGACCATGTAGTTCTCTTCGATGTGATCGCGAAGCTTGACGAGGTCCTCGTCGCTGACCTCGCGCACGCGCAGGTCACCAGAGACGCCGGTCGCGGCCAGGGTCTCCAGGGCGCGGGTGCGTCCCACGCCGAAGATGTACGTCAGGGCGACTTCGAGGCGCTTTTCGCGCGGAAGGTCTACTCCCACCAGACGTGCCATGTGCAGATTCTCCTACTGTCTCGGAGGCCTGATCCGACAACTCGCCCGGGTCTGTTCCCTGGACGCCGCAGCCTCCGCGCTGCGGGTAGCCGACCCGAGGGCCGGTGGTGTCGTCTCTTCTTTTATGTGTGTCCGACGGATCGGACGGTGCCCTTCAGGGCTGCCGCCTCTGGGGCGGCTGTCACGACAGTTGCCGGGATGTGCGGAGTGCTCCGCTCAGCCCTGGCGCTGCTTGTGACGAGGGTTCGAGCAGATCACCATGACGCGCGAGTGGCGACGGATCACCTTGCAGTTGTCACAGATGGGCTTGACGCTCGGATTGACCTTCATAGCTTTCCTTCTCCCGGGACGATCACTTGTAGCGGTACACGATGCGGCCACGGTCGAGGTCGTAGGGGCTCAGCTCGACGACCACACGGTCCTCGGGAAGGATGCGGATGTAGTGCTGGCGCATCTTCCCGGAGATGTGCGCGAGCACCTTGTGCCCGTTGTCGAGCTCGACACGGAAACGCGCATTCGCGAGCGCCTCCGTCACCAAGCCCTCGACCTCGATCACGCCGTCCTTCTTCGCCATGCCTCCCCAATCTCTCGCCCCCGGCAAGCCGGTGCCGAGTTCCGCGTTCCTGATTACTCAGGCTGTGCTCACCGACCGTCAGGTGACGGTACGGTGGTCGACAAGGGTGCGCGTTGTGCGTGTCGTCGGCCTCGCTGATCTTCACGGCTGAGCCGTTGGATCGATCGGCGCGACGGGACTGCACGACCTGCGATGAGGACGACATGCACGGAGCACACCCGATGGATCAGCCTACACGCGCCTCGCGGATCAGGCGAGAGGCAGAGGCGATGACCCCGGTCACGTCGGGCCGGAATCCAGGCGATGAAAGGCCGCGCCCCGTCCTGGTCCTCACGTAGCAGGGTCGGCCAGCGGATCCGGCGCGGCCACGATGCCCCGCCGCGCGAGCTCGGCGGCACCGCCGTCGCCCTCGGTGAGCACCAGCAGCCCCTGCTCGGTCACGGCCACGGAGTGCTCTGCGTGGGCGGCACGGCCCCCGGCGGTGGCACGCACGGTCCAGTCGTCATCGTCCAGCGTCCAGTTGCCGGGACCCTGGATCAGCATCGGCTCGATCGCCAGGCACATCCCCGGGCGCACCCGGGGCCCTCGGGAGCGGGTGCGGTAGTTCATGACGTCAGGCGCCTGGTGCATCGCCGTACCGATCCCGTGCCCGCCGAAGCCCTCGAGGTGGGAGAGGGACTCCCCCGCCGCCTCAGCGACGTAGTCCTCGATCGCGGCGCTGATCTGACCCACCCGGTCCGCGGTCGCGAGCGCGGCGATGCCGGCCCAGAGCGCCTCGCGCGTGGTGCGGACCAGATCCTCATCGGCCACCGAGCGCGCCCGGCCCACGATGTGGGTGCGCGCCGCATCCGAATGCCAGCCCTCGATGATCAGGCCGCCGTCGATCGAGACGATGTCGCCCTCGACCAGCGGACGTTCATCGGGGATCCCGTGGACCACGACCTCGTTGACGCTGATGCACAGCGTCGCCGGGTACCCCTGGTAGCCCAGGAAGTTCGGGGTCGCACCCTCGTCGCGGATCATGTCGTGGGCGAGGGTGTCCAGCTCGTTCGTGGTGATGCCGGGCCGGATCTGCGCGGCGAGCATCTCGTGGACGCGGTGCAGCAGCATCCCGCTGCGGCGCATCACATGGATCTGCTCGGGGGTCTTGAGCTCCACGCGCTCCGGCAGGATGCTCATCGGTCGGCGAGGGCCTCGCGCAGCGACGCGGTGACGTCGTCGATCGTTGCCATGCCGTCGACCCGGCGCACCAGATCACGCTTCTCGTAGACGTCGATCAGCGGCGCGGTCTGCTCCGCATAGACCTCGAGCCGGCGACGGATCGTCTCCTCGGTGTCGTCGCTGCGGCCCTGCTGCTCGCCACGCTCGACGAGGCGGCCCACGACCTCCTCGGTCTCGACCACCAGCAGCAGCACCGCATCGAGCGTGGTGCCCAGCTCGGTGAGCATCCCGTCCAGCGCCTCGACCTGGTCGAGGGTGCGGGGGTAGCCGTCCAGCAGGAAGCCGTCCTGGGCATCGGCCTCGCCGAGCCGCGAACGGACCATGTCGTTGGTGACCGAGTCCGGAACGTACTCGCCCTTGTCCATGTAGGACTTCGCGAGCACACCGAGCTCGGTCTCGCCGGACACGTTGGCCCGGAAGATGTCGCCGGTGGAGATCGCCGGGATGGACAGCTCCTCGGCGAGGCGCACGGCCTGGGTGCCCTTGCCCGCGCCGGGCGGGCCCACGATCAGGAGGCGGCGGGCCTGGACGGGCGAGGCGGCGGAGGTGGGGGTGTTCACCGAAGAATCCCTTCGTAGTGGTGCTGCTGGAGCTTCGCATCGATCTGCTTCACGGTGTCGAGGCCGACGCCGATGATGATCAGCAGGGACACACCACCGAGCGGAAAGTCCTGCGAGGTTCCGAGATAGACGAGAGCGAACAGCGGGATCAGGCAGATCACCGCGAGATAGACCGCGCCGGCGGACTGGATCCGGTTGATCACGTAGCGCAGGTAGTTCTCGGTGGGCTTGCCCGCGCGGACGTTGGGGATGAACCCGCCGTACTTCTTCATGTTGTCCGCGATCTCCTCCGCATTGAAGGTGATCGAGGTGTAGAAGAACGCGAAGAAGACGATCAGGGTCACGTACACCAGGGCGTAGACCCAGGAGAAGGAGAAGCCGAGCACGAGGTGGGTGTTCACCCACGCCACCCAGGGGGCCTCAGGATCACCGAAGGAGGAGGCCATCTGCGGCAGCGCGAGGATCGAGCTCGCGAAGATGACGGGGATGACGCCGGCCTGGTTGACCTTGACCGGGATGTAGGTGGAGGTGCCGCCGTACATGCGGCGCCCGACCATGCGCTTGGCGTACTGGACGGGGATCCGCCGCTGAGACTGCTCGACGAAGACCATGCCCACCATGACGACCAGCGCCACGACGATGACCAGGGAGAAGGTCAGCCAGCCCTGCAGCTGCCACACCTGGCCGAAGGAGCCGGGGAACGAGGACGCGATCGAGGTGAAGATCATCAGCGACATGCCGTTGCCGATGCCGCGCTCGGTGATCATCTCACCCATGAACATGATCAGCACGGTGCCGACGGTCATGGTCAGGACCATGGTCAGCAGGGTCGGGATCGACTGGTCGGGAACCAGCTCGAGCTGGCAGCCGACGAAGAAGTTGCCCGAGCGCACCAGGGTGATGATGGTGGTCGATTGGAGGATGCCCAGACCGATGGTGAGGTACCGGGTGTACTGGGTGAGCTTCGCAGTACCGGATGCCCCCTCCTTGTGGAGGGCCTCGAACCGCGGGATCACCACGCGCAGCAGCTGCACGATGATCGACGCGGTGATGTAGGGCATCACGCCCAGGGCGAAGATGGAGAGCTGCAACAGGGCGCCACCGGAGAACATGTTGACCATGCCCAGCACGTTGGAGCCACCGGCCGAGGCGGCCTGATCAGCACAGAACATCACGTTGGAGGCGTCGAATCCCGGGGTGGGGATAAAGACACCGAGGCGATACACCGCGATCAGACCGAGTGTGAAGAGGATCTTCGCTCTCAGCTCGGGGGTGCGCAGCGCGCGCACGAACGAGTTCACCTGTTTCCCTCCTGGAGGTCCGGGGACGGGACCAAGGGTGTCACGGTCCGTCCCGGTGCCGCGGGATTGCGCGGCCATCGGACCGGCCCCGAAATGACGACAGGGCACCGTGGCACAGAATATTCCGTGCCACGGTGCCCCGTCAAAAGAGACTCACGCGGTGGTGACGGACCCGCCAGCCGCCGCGATCTTCTGCTCCGCCGAGGCGGAGAACTTCTGGGCGGTGACGTCGAGCTTGACGCTCACGTCGCCGGCGCCCAGCACCTTGACGGGCTGGTTCTTGCGCACGGCGCCCTTGGCGACGAGATCCTCGACCGTGACGGTGCCGCCCGCGGGGAACAGCTCCTGCAGGGTCGACAGGTTCACTGCCTGGTACTCGACGCGGAACGGGTTGGTGAAGCCGCGAAGCTTCGGCAGCCGCATGTGCAGCGGCATCTGCCCGCCCTCGAAGCCGAGGCGCACCGTGTTGCGGGCCTTGGTGCCCTTGGTGCCACGCCCGGCCGTCTTGCCCTTGGAAGCCTCACCGCGACCGACGCGGGTGCGTGCGGTCTTCGAACCCGGCGCGGGGCGCAGGTCGTGAAGCTTCAGAGGGCTCTGGTTGGAATCAGTCATGTCAGTCCACCTCTTCGAACGTCACCAGATGGGTGACGGTGCGGATCATGCCGCGGATCTCAGGGCGGTCTTCCTTCACCACGGTGTCACCGATGCGCTTGAGGCCGAGGCCGCGCAGGGTGGCTCGCTGGCTCTTGGTGCCGCCGATGTCAGAACGGGTCTGGGTCACCTTGATCTGCATCAGGCACCCACCTTCTGTGCACGGGCTGCAGCGCGACCCGCGGCCTGGGCCCGCAGGAGCGGTGCCGGGGTGACCTGCTCGACCGTGAGGCCACGACGTGCTGCCACGGCCTCCGGCTCCTCGAGCATCTTGAGCGCGGCGACCGTTGCCCGCACGATGTTGATCGCGTTGGTCGAGCCGAGCGACTTGGAGAGCACGTCGTGCACTCCAGCGCACTCGAGGACGGCGCGGACCGGGCCACCGGCGATCACACCGGTACCGGGAGCGGCCGGGCGCAGCAGGACGACGCCTGCTGCATCCTCGCCCTGGACCGGGTGGACCACGGTGCCCTGGATACGAGGGACGCGGAAGAAGTTCTTCTTCGCCTCCTCGACGCCCTTGGCGATCGCCGCGGGCACCTCCTTGGCCTTGCCGTAGCCGACGCCGACCGTTCCGTCGCCGTCACCCACCACCACGAGGGCGGTGAAGGAGAATCGACGGCCGCCCTTGACGACCTTCGACACGCGGTTGATGCTCACGACGCGCTCGAGGAATGCCGACTTCTCGGCTTCCTGACCGCGGCCGCGGCCACCCTGACGCCCACCGCGATCGTTGCCGCCCTGGCGGGCACCGCGATCATTGCTGGTGTTCGTGTTGTCGTTCCCACGGCCGGAGGCCGCGGGACCGTTGCTACGCTGCTGTGCAGCCATATTCAGATCCTCTTCTCGTCCTGTGTCCGGGCGGCGATCACAGCGCCAGGCCAGCCTCGCGGGCGCCGTCTGCGACGGCGGCCACACGGCCGTGGTACTTGTTGCCGCCGCGGTCGAACACGACGGAGTCGATCCCGGCAGCCTTGGCACGCTCAGCGACGAGGGTCCCGACGGTGCGGGCCTTGTCGGTCTTCGCTGCCTCGGTGCCGCGCAGGTCGGCTTCCATGGTCGATGCCGACGCGATGGTCTTGCCGAGAGCGTCGTCGACGACCTGGACGAAGACGTGGCGTGCCGAGCGGGTGACCACCAGGCGCGGACGCTGGGCGGTGCCGACGACGCGACGACGGACCCGCAGGTGACGGCGGCCGCGCGAACGCAGCTTGCTGCCGCGGTTGCCCTTGGTGTGCTTGAGTGCGTAACCCATGATCACTTACCAGCCTTTCCGGCCTTGCGGAGCACGACCTCGTCGGCGTAGCGCACACCCTTGCCCTTGTAGGGCTCGGGCTTGCGCAGCTTGCGGATGTTCGCTGCGACCTCGCCCACCTGCTGCTTGTCGATGCCGTTGACCGAGAACTTGGCCGGCGACTCGACGACGAAGGTGATGCCCTGGGGCGCCTTCACCACGACGGGGTGGGAGAAGCCGAGGGCGAACTCGAGGTCCGTACCCTTCGCGGTGACACGGTAGCCCGTGCCCACGATCTCCAGCTTCTTGGTGTAGCCCTCGGTGACACCGAGGACGATGTTGTTGATGAGGGTGCGGGTCAGGCCGTGAAGGGCCTTGCTCTCGCGCTCCTCGTCGGGGCGGCTCACCACGATGGTGCCGTCCTCACCGCGCTCGACGGTGAGGGGAGCCGGCACGATGTGCTTGAGCTCGCCCTTGGGGCCGGTCACCGTGACGGTGCGGTCCTCGATGGTGACGTTCTGGACTGAGGCCGGCACTGCGACCGGCAGGCGTCCGATGCGGGACATAGCTGTTTGTCTCCTCTCCCGCTCACCAGATGTAGGCGAGGACTTCCCCACCCACACCCTTCTTGGCTGCCTGCCGGTCGGTCAGAAGGCCGGAGGACGTGGACAGGATCGCCACGCCCAGTCCGCCGAGGACCTTGGGCAGATTGGTGGACTTCGCGTACACACGCAGGCCGGGCTTCGAAATACGACGGATCCCGGAGATGGCACGCTCACGGCTGTCCGAGTACTTGAGCTCGAGGACGAGCTTGGAGCCCACCTCGGCCTCTTCCTCGGTCCAGCCGAGGATGTAACCCTCTGCCTTCAGGATGTCCGCGATGCGGGCCTTCAACTTCGAGTACGGCATGGACGCGGTCTCGTGGTACGCCCCTGAGGCGTTACGGATCCGCGTCAGCATGTCCGCGATCGGGTCGGTCATGGTCATGTCTGTTGCTTCTTCCTCACCTGGTTTCCCTCGGCCGCCATGTATGCGACGAGGGACCTCTGGCGGTAGTCCTTACCAGCTGCTCTTGGTCACGCCGGGGAGCTCACCGCGGTGAGCCATCTCGCGAAGGCAGACTCGGCAGAGCCCGAACTTGCGGTACACGGAGTGCGGACGGCCGCAGCGCTGGCAACGGGTGTAGCCGCGCACAGCGAACTTGGGCTTGCGCTCCGACTTCTTGATCAGGGCTGTCTTCGCCATATCAGTTCTCCTTGAAGGGGAAGCCGAGCAGCTTGAGCAGCGCGCGTCCCTCGTCGTCGGTCTTCGCAGTGGTCACGACCGTGATGTCCATACCGCGGACGCGGTCGATCTTGTCCTGGTCGATCTCGTGGAACATCACCTGTTCCGTGAGACCGAAGGTGTAGTTCCCGTTGCCGTCGAAGTGCTTCGGGGACAGGCCCCGGAAGTCACGAATACGGGGCAGCGCGGTGGACAGCAGGCGGTCCAGGAACTCCCACATGCGGGCGTTGCGCAGGGTGACGTGGGCACCGATCGGCATTCCCTCACGCAGCTTGAACTGCGCGATGGACTTGCGAGCCTTGGTGACCTGGGGCTTCTGGCCCGTGATGTCCGCGAGATCGCGGATGGCACCGTCGATGACCTTGGAGTCGCGAGCGGCGTCGCCGACGCCCATGTTCACGACGATCTTGGTCAGACCGGGGACCAGCATGACGTTGCTGTAACCGAACTGCTCGGTCAGCTGAGCCTTGATGGTCTCGTTGTACTTGCTCTTGAGGCGCGGGGTGGTCGCCTGGGTGGCAGTCTCGCTCATCTCAGATGTCCTTCCCGGAGCGCTTGGCGAAGCGGACACGCACCTGCTTGGTGCGGCCGTTCTCGAGCTCGAGGGTCTCGACGCGGTAACCGATCTTGGTCGGCTTGTTGTCCTCCGGGTCGACCAGAGCCACGTTCGAGACGTGGATCGAGGCCTCGCGCTGCTCGATGCCGCCCGCGCCGCCAGCCTGGTTGGGCTTGACATGGTGCGTGCGGCGGTTGATGCCCTCGACCAGCACACGCTGGGAATCGGGGAACACCTGCAGGACACGGCCCTGCTTGCCCTTGTCGCCGACCTCGAGACCGCGCTTGGCGGCGGTGTCGCTGTCGCTGGTGCGACCGGTGATCACCTGGACGAGGTCGCCCTTCTTGATCTTCATCTTTGCCATGTCACACCACCTCCGGTGCCAGCGAGACGATCTTCATGAAGCGCTTGTCGCGCAGCTCGCGGCCGACGGGGCCGAAGATGCGGGTTCCGCGCGGCTCCCCATCGGTCTTGAGGATCACCGCTGCGTTCTCGTCGAAGCGGATGTAGGAGCCGTCGATGCGACGGACTTCCTTGGACGTGCGGACGACGACCGCCTTGACGATGTCGCCCTTCTTGACGTTGCCACCGGGGATGGCGTCCTTGACGGTCGCCACGATGGTGTCCCCGATGCTGGCGTAACGGCGACCGGAGCCACCGAGAACACGGATGCAGAGAATCTCCTTGGCACCCGTGTTGTCGGCGACCTTCAGTCGCGACTCCTGCTGAATCACTCGTTCTCCTATCGTCTCACCGGTTCTCTTCCCACCCGCGGGAGCGGATGAGCCGAGCCTTGCGGAACGGAATATGGACACTGCATATTGCACTTCACCGACTCTGGGCAGAACTTCGACCAAAGGCGTGACCGTCGACCGGTCCCGGGCACCAAAAAACTCCTCATCCGGACTCAGGCACTAGCGTGAGGAACGCACAGCGTTCGCTTCTCGTGCGAGGTCTCCGGGGAGGATGGATCTGGTGACACCGGATCCTGTCGCAGCCGTCCATCCGCCAGCATCCGAGGATGCATGCGCACAGCCGTCCGGCAACTGCTCAAGACTACGCGCCGCACCAGCCGCTGTCACCCCTTCTCCCCGAGGCGAACCGTGTGTGCTTGCTCTCCTGCCGATCACCGCCGGCAGCACTCCCCCACGACACTCCCCCACGACGGCGATCACCGGTCGGGCACGGCAGATTCTGGGGTGGGGCATAGGCTCGTGCCCATGATCGACATCGACATCGCACGGCGCCTGCGGGACGCAGGACTGCAGTGGGCGCCGGCGGACGGCGACCTCTTCATCATCGACAACGAGCAGCTGCGGGACGAGACCTTCATGCTCTCGGCGATGGTCATCGAGCTCGGGAATGGGCGCAGCGGAGAGCGGGTCTTCCGGTTCAACGGGACCACCGAGTGGGCGCTGGATTCCGTGGAGCAGGAGGATGCGCTCTGGATCCCCCGGGAGGATCAGCTGCGCGCAGCACTCGGTGAATCCTTCAGCGCGCTACGCCGCACCGCGGACGGCAGCTATGCCGTCGCGCTGATCGACGGCGAAGGCGCCACCCGGGAGGTCCCCGCGCCCGCAGCGGAAGATGCGCTTGCCGGCGCACTGCTGATCCAGTTGACCGCCTGACCCGGCTGGGACGGCGCGGCGCACCACCCCCGCGGCCACAGCGGCCAGCTCGGCAGCAGCGCAGAGACGAAGAGAAGGGCCGACCCTCCCTGTGGGAGGACCGGCCCTTCTCTGGATCACGGAGCGGTCACTGGGACCGCCCGATCACTTGGCGCGCTCGACGATCTCGACCAGACGCCACCGCTTGGTGGCGGAGGTGGGACGAGTCTCCATGACGACGACACGGTCGCCGATGCCGGCGCTGTTCTCCTCGTCATGAGCCTTGAACCGGCTCGTCTTGGTCGTGACCTTGCCGTAACGGGCGTGCTTCACACGCTCCTCGACCTCGATCACGATGGTCTTGTCCATCTTGTCCGAGACCACGTAGCCACGCTGGGTCTTGCGGTAGGGACGCTCGTGGGAGGACGCGTGCGCGCCTTCCTTGTCGAGCTCCTCGACGGCCGGGGTCTCGGCCTGGGTGTTGTCAGTCATCTCTGTTCCTCGCTTCGCGGTCACTCGGCGGCGCCGGGCGCCTGACGGATGCCCAGCTCTCGCTCGCGCAGGATCGTGTAGATCCGTGCGATGTCCTTCTTGACGGACCGCAGACGGCCGGAGTTCTCGAGCTGACCGGTCGCGGACTGGAAACGGAGCTTGAACAGCTCGTCCTTGCCCTTGGCAAGTTCTTCCACCAGCTTCGCGTCGTCCAGCTTGTCGAGTTCATCGGCGGTGAGCTTGGTCGCTGCCATCAGATGTCACCACTCTCTCGGCTCAGGATGCGGCTCTTCATGGGGAGCTTGTGCTGCGCCAGGCGGAGTGCCTCGCGAGCCACCTCCTCCTCGACGCCGGCGAGTTCGAACATGACTCGACCCGGCTTGACATTGGCGATCCACCACTCGACCGAACCCTTACCGGAGCCCATGCGGACCTCGGCAGGCTTCTTGGTGAGCGGACGATCGGGGTAGATGTTGATGAACACCTTGCCGCCACGCTTCATGTAGCGCGTCATGGCGATACGTGCAGCTTCGATCTGACGGTTGGTGACATAGGCGGGCTCGAGAGCCTGGATGCCGTAGTCGCCGAACGCGAGATCGGTGCCGCCCTTGGACATGCCACTGCGGTGCGGTCGGTACTGCTTGCGGTGCTTGGTCCTGCGAGGGATCAGCATGTCGCTCAGGCCTCCGTTCCGGGCTGCTGTACGGGCGCGGGTGCCGCCTGCTCGGCGGAAGCGGACGGAGCAGCAGCCGGAGCTGCACCCTCCGAGCCGTCCCGACGCGCGGTGGCGTTGCGCTCGTTGCGACGGCCACGCGGGCGCTCTGCACGCGGGGCGCCACGTCCGCCGGAGCGGGGACCCTGCGAGGCGGCCTGCTGAGCCGCGAGCTCCTTGGCGGTGACGTCGCCCTTGTAGATCCACACCTTCACGCCGATGCGGCCGAAGGCGGTCTTGGCCTCGTAGAAGCCGTAGTCGATGTTCGCGCGAAGGGTGTGCAGCGGCACGCGACCCTCGCGGTAGAACTCGTTACGGCTCATCTCGGCGCCACCGAGGCGACCGGAGACGGCCACTCGGATGCCCTTCGCACCTGCACGCTGCGCGGACTGCATGCCCTTGCGCATCGCACGGCGGAAGGAAACGCGGGCGGCGAGCTGCTCGGCGATGCCCTGAGCAACCAGCTGAGAGTCAGCCTCGGGGTTCTTGACCTCGAGGATGTTCAGCTGGATCTGCTTGCCGGTGAGCTTCTCGAGCTCACCGCGCAGGCGCTCGGCCTCCGCGCCACGACGCCCGATGACGATGCCCGGGCGGGCGGTGTGGAGGTCGACGCGCACACGGTCACGGGTGCGCTCGATCTCGACCTTCGAGATGCCAGCCCGCTCCATGCCCTTGGACATGAGCGTGCGGATCGCGACGTCTTCCTTCACGTAGTCGCGGTAGCGCTGACCCTCCTTGGAGGAATCAGCGAACCACCGGCTGCTGTGCTCCGTCGTGATCCCGAGACGGAACCCATTCGGATTGACCTTCTGGCCCATTCGGGACTCCTTACTTGTTCACGGGAGCGACGACCACGGTGACGTGGCTGGTGCGCTTCTTGATCTGGAAGGCTCGACCCTGAGCACGCGGCTGGAACCGCTTCTGGGTCGGACCCTCATCGACGAAGGCGGCGGCGACGGCGAGGTCGCGCTCGTCAAAGCGCTCCCCTGCCTGATCAGCCTTCACCCGCGCGTTGGCGATCGCGGACTCGACGAGCTTGAGGACGGGCTCACTGGCGGCCTGCGGGGCGAACCGCAGGATGTCCAGGGCCTCGGCCGTGCTCTTGCCACGAATCAGGTCCACAACGCGGCGAGCCTTCATGGGCGACATGCGGAGATGCCGCACCTGCGCCTTGGCTTCCATTGCTGTCCTGCTTTCTTCTGGGTGTCGGGACGTGCTGCCGTGCTGACCTCAGGTCAGCGACGACGGCCCTTTCTGTCGTCCTTCTCGTGGCCCTTGAAAGTCCGCGTAGGAGCGAACTCGCCGAGCTTATGGCCGACCATCGACTCGGTGACGAACACCGAGACGTGCTTGCGACCGTCGTGCACTGCGAAGGTGTGGCCGAGGAAGTCCGGGGTGATGACCGAACGACGCGACCAGGTCTTGATGAGGTTCTTGGTGCCCTTTTCGTTCTGGACATCCACCTTCTTCTGAAGGTGGTCGTCCACGAAGGGGCCCTTGGCGATACTGCGAGGCATAGTTCCTGGTTCTCCCTATCAGCGCTTCTTGCCGGTCCGACGACGGCGCACGATGAGCTTGTCGCTCTCCTTGCCCGGCCGACGGGTACGGCCCTCGGGCTGACCCCAGGGCGACACCGGATGACGACCACCGGAGGTACGGCCCTCGCCGCCACCATGCGGGTGATCGTGCGGGTTCATGACGACGCCACGCACGTGAGGGCGCTTGCCCTTCCAGCGCATGCGGCCGGCCTTGCCCCAGTTGATGTTGGACTGCTCGGCGTTGCCGACCTCGCCGATGGTCGCGCGGCAGCGCGCATCGACGTTGCGGATCTCGCCGGACGGCATGCGCAGCTGCGCATACGGTCCTTCCTTGGCGACCAGCTGCACGGAGGCGCCGGCGCTGCGGGCGATCTTGGCACCGCCACCGGGCCGAAGCTCGATGGCATGGACCACGGTGCCCAGCGGGATGTTGCGCAGCGGCAGGTTGTTGCCGGGCTTGATGTCCGCGCCTGGACCGTTCTCGATCCAGTCGCCCTGACGCAGCTTGGCCGGCGCGAGGATGTAACGCTTCTCGCCGTCCAGGTAGTGCAGCAGTGCGATGCGCGCGGTGCGGTTGGGGTCGTACTCGATATGAGCGACCTTCGCGTTGACGCCGTCCTTGTCGTGGCGGCGGAAGTCGATCACGCGGTAGGCCCGCTTGTGGCCACCGCCCCGGTGACGGGAGGTGATACGACCGTTGTTGTTACGACCGCCGGACTTGGACAGCGGACGGACCAGCGACTTCTCCGGCGTGGATCGGGTGACCTCGACGAAGTCGGCGCCACTCGAGAAACGACGACCGGGCGTGGTCGGCTTGCTCTTACGAATTGCCATGTGGGATTCCCTCAGACTCTCTTCGGCTCCTCGGATATCGGCCGCCTCAGGCGACCGACCCTCCGAAGATGTCGATGGCTCCGTCAGTCAGGGTGACGATGGCGCGCTTGGTGTCCTTGCGCTTGCCGGTCCCGAAGCGCGTGCGGCGCGTCTTGCCCTGACGGTTGATCGTGTTCACCGAGGAGACCGTGACGTCGAAGACCTTCTCGACGGCGATCTTGATCTCGGTCTTGTTGGCGTCGGCAGCCACCAGGAAGGTGTACTTGCCCTCGTCCATCAGCCCGTAGCTCTTCTCGGAGACGACCGGGGCCAGCAGGATGTCGCGGGGGTCCTTGTTCAGCGAGGTCACTTCGACTCCTCCTCGGTGGACTCCTTGACTGCGTTCACGAACCCGGCGGCCTTGGCGGCCTCCTCAGTCGCGAACCAGACCTCGGCCTTGGTACGGCCGTACCACGGGGAGTCCGGGGTGTGGAACTTCATCGAGTCCTGGTTGCCCTTGATCGTGAAGCCCTCAGGTGCGGAGTCGTCGGCCAGCGGGGCCGCCGATCCCTCACCGAAGGGGGCCTCCTGCGCAGCAGCCGGGGCGGCAGCGGCAGCAGCCGGTGCAGCCTTCGCAGCGGCGAAGGTCGAGGTGGACAGGGACAGGGTTGCCTGGGCCACGAAGTCCTCGAGCGCAGCGGCGGTGAAGACCACGTCGTCGGAAAGCATGACGTCGTAGGTGTTCACCTGGTCCGCGTACAGGACGTGGGTGGCAGGCAGGTTGCGCGAGCTCAGCGCGCCGAGATCGTCATCGCGACGCACGACCACCAGCAGGTGGCGACGGTCGGAGACGTTCGCCAGGGTCTGGCGGGCGGCCTTGGTGGACGCGACGTCACCCTCGAGCAGCGAGGAGATGACGTGGATGCGGCCGTTGCGGGCGCGGTCCGAGAGGGCTCCGCGCAGGGCGGCGGCCTTCATCTTCTTCGGGGTCCGCTGGCTGTAGTCACGCGGCACGGGGCCGTGGACGACGCCACCGCCGGCGAACTGCGGCGCACGGAGCGAGCCCTGACGGGCACGACCGGTGCCCTTCTGCTTCCAGGGCTTCTTACCGCCACCACGCACCTCGGCGCGGGTCTTGGTCTTGTGCGTGCCCTGACGAGCGGCCGCCTGCTGGGCGACGACCACCTGGTGGATCAGGGGCACGTTGGTCTGCACGTCGAAGATCGACGCAGGCAGCTCGACGGAGCCGGACTTCTTGCCGGCCGGATCGAGCACGTCGACAGAGAGATTCGCTGCCATCGGGCTCAGGCCTCCTTCGCGGGGCTCTTGACAGCCGAGCGGACGAGCACGAGGCCGCCCTTGGGGCCGGGAACGGCACCCTTGACGAGCACGAGGCCCTTCTCGACGTCGACCGCGTGAACGGTCAGGTTCTGGACACTGGTGCGGTCGCCGCCCATGCGGCCAGCCATGCGCTGACCCTTGAACACGCGACCGGGGGTGGATGCGCCACCGATGGAACCGGGCTTGCGGTGGTTGCGGTGCGCACCATGGGAGGCGCCGACACCGGAGAAGCCGTGGCGCTTCATGACGCCCGCGGTGCCCTTGCCCTTGGAGGTGCCGACGACGTCGACCTTCTGGCCGGACTCGAACACCGAGGCGTTGATCTCCTGGCCGACGGTGTAGTCAGCGGCGTCGACGGTGCGCAGCTCGACGAGGTGACGGCGCGGGGTCACGCCGGCCTTCTCGAAGTGGCCCTTCAGCGGTGCCGACACCTTGCGGGGGTCGATCTGGCCGTAGGCGATCTGCACGGCGTCGTAGCCGTCGGTCTCGATAGACCGGATCTGGGTGACGACGTTCGCACCGGTCTGCACGACGGTCACAGGGACGAGCTTTCCGTTCTCGTCCCAGACCTGGGTCATGCCGAGCTTGGTGCCGAGCACGCCGGACACCGGACGGGCCTTCTGGCCGGTCAATTCGTTGCTCATCTCCACCACCCTCAGAGCTTGATCTCGATGTTGACGTCCGCCGGCAGGTCGAGGCGCATGAGCGAGTCCACAGCCTTGGGCGTGGGATCGACGATGTCGATCAGTCGCTTGTGCGTGCGCATCTCGAAATGCTCACGGGAGTCCTTGTACTTGTGGGGAGAACGGATCACGCAGAACACGTTCTTCTCGGTCGGCAACGGCACCGGGCCCACCACAGTCGCGCCAGCGCTGGTGACCGTGTCGACGATCTTGCGCGCCGAGCTGTCGATCACCTCGTGGTCGTACGACTTGAGCCGGATGCGGATCTTCTGTCCCGCCATGGCGTCCTGTCTCTCTTCTAGGTCTGGCATGGAAGCAGCCGTCTCCCGGTACCCGAGGACGGGCGTGTCGGCCTCTGCGGGGCACACGAGCCCAGCACAGAACCGCCGAAAGTCGGCTGCTGCTGCGTCGATTCCCTCGTTCGATGCGCGATCCATGCCAGGGGCAAGGTTCGCATCCTCGGGACGGGCCTCATCCGGTGATCATTCGCCGAGGTGCCCCAGGGGACACTCAGAGAACGGAACCGGGTATGTCGGCCCACGCAGACAACTTGAACAGTGTGCCAGAGATCGGACCGCCCCCACAAGGGAGGGGCAGGTGCAGCCGATCACATGCTCAGCACCGGCGCCGGTGCCGGAACTCAAGAAGGGCCCGGACGCTGCCGCCCGAGCCCTTGCCACCGTACCCTCCCACGCCGTCCCGCTGGCACATCCGCCGTTCAGAGGGGAGGCGACCGATCACTTGTTCGTGCTCGGCCCGATCCCGCCCTGCAGCTGACGTTGGAAGATGAGGTACACGATCAGCACCGGGATGATGGTGATGGTGACGGAGGCGAACATCGCGCCCCAGTCCGAGTCGTACCCCTGCTGGGCCTGCATGTTCGCAAGACCCTGGGCGAGGACGTACTTGTCCCGATCGGTGTTCAGCACGATCGGGATCAGGAACTGGTTCCACAGGCCCAGGAAGTTGAAGATCGTCACGCTGGCCATGCCCGGGCCCGCCATCGGCAGCATCACCTGGAAGAAGGTCCGGAAGTCCCCCGCGCCGTCGATCGCCGCCGCCTCCGCGATCTCTTCCGGCAGCTGCCGGAAGAAGGCGTAGAGGAAGAACACGGTGAACGGGAGCGCGAAGCCCACATACGCCAGGATGAGGCCGATGTAGGTGCCGCGGATGTACAGCGACTCCATGATGAAGAACAGCGGCACCACCGCGAGGAACAGCGGGAAGGTGAGCCCGGCGATCAGGCCGTAGTACAGCACCTGCCGGCCCGGGAAGTCGTACCTCGCCAGCACGTAGGCGCACATCGCGCCGAGCAGCATGACCAGCACCAGTGCGACGCCCACCACCAGCACGGTGTTGCCGAAGAATCGGCCGATGCCGGCTTCCGTCCAGGCGGTGACGAAGTTGTCGAAGTTCCATGATTCCGGCATGGCGAACGGAGAGGCGAGGATCCCGCCGGAGCTCTTGAAGGAGCTGAAGACCGTCCACAGCAACGGCAAGAGCACGACCAGCGCCCACAGCGAGAGGATGGTCTGGGCGACCACCGTGAACACGCGGTCCTTCGGATTGGCCCGGCGCCGACGGGACGCGGCTGTCGCGCCGGTGGAGTGTGCCGGCGCGGATCGGGGCGCCTTGAGCTCGGTGTTCATCGCTCCCCCTTCTGGCGGGTGCTGAACAGGACGATGACAGCCATCAGCATCGTGATCAGCGCCATCACCACACCCATCGCCGAGGCGAGGCCGAATCGGGAGTCACTGAATGCAGTCTGGTAGAGATACCTCGAGACCACCTCGGTGCTCTTGCCGAGCCCGCCGTTGGGGGTCATGACGTTGATGTACACGAACATGTCCAGCGCCATGATCCCCATATAGACCGCCGCCGTGGAGACGTTCTCCCGCACCATCGGCAGGATCACCGCCACGGAGAGGCGGAAGCGACCGGCCCCGTCGATGCGGGCCGCCTCGACCACCTCGGAGGGGATCGACTTGATCGCCGCGACGAACAGGACCATGTAGAAGCCCACCAGGCTCCACACCACGGCGGCCACGATCGCCGCCAGTGCGAAGCGCCGATCGCCCAACCAGGCGATGTGGATGTCCAACCCCACCAGGTTCAGCAGCCCGTTCAGGAGCCCGCCGTTGGGCGAGTAGATGAAGGCGAAGAGGATCCCGACGACCACCGCGGGGATGACGTAGGGGAAGAAGCTGACGACCCGGAAGATCGTCGCGCCGCGGATGCCGCGGATCGTGCCGCGGCTGTCCCCACCCACCGTCACCAGGATGGCCAGGATGAAGGCGAGGGTGATGGTCACGGTGGGCAGCACGATCATGAAGATCATGTTGTTCCGCAGTGCCCGACGGAAGACGTCGTCGTGGAAGAGCGTGACGTAGTTGTCCAGCCCGATGAACTGCGGCGCCCTGGCCAGGCCGCGCCAGTCGGTCAGCGAGTAGTAGAACGCCTGCAGGAACGGCGAGACCACGAACACGACATAGATCAGCATCGGGAGGCCGAGGAAGAGCGCGAAGAACAGCACGCGGGAAGGGGTGATGCGGGCACGCCTCCCCCGGGAGCGCGGGGCGCTCACCGGAGGAGTGGCCGCGGGGACTACCGCCATCATTCGACGTCGAACTTCTCGATGCTGTCGTCTTCGCGGACCTTGTCGATCGCAGCCTGCGAACGCTCCCGCGCCTCGTCGGCGGTGACGTCACCGTTGAGGAACTCCGCCCACAGGGGCTTGAACTCATCACCCATGCCGTACCAGTCGGTGAAGTTGTAGGTGAAGACATCCTCTCCGGCGGCGTCGATCATGGAGCTGACCGAGGCCAGACCCGTCGAGCCGAAGCCGTCGTCGGGGATGGTGTCTTTGACGATCGTCATCGAGGAGGTGAGCTTCGAGAAGTTCTCGCACTGCTCCTTGGAGAGCATGACGCGGAGGAACTCGAGCCCGCCTGCCCCGTTGGCGGCCTTGCTGGGGACCATGAAGGGCTCGCCGGCAGCGCCGTGGATGGCGGTCGGGCTCATCGTGCCGCCGTCGGCGAGCATCGGGGTCGGGGCGCCGGTCATGGCGTAGTCCTCGGGCGTGGTGCTGCGCTGCTCATTCTCGATCCAGGACCCGGAGGGGTACATGACCGCCTTGCCGGTCACCCACTGGGTCTGGGCCTCGGTGTGCTTGATGCCGGCGCCGCCGGAGAGGAAGTACCCGGCCTTGACGGCCTCCTCGATCGCGGCGAAGGCATCGACCACGGTGGGCTGCTCATAGGCGCCCTCCTCCAGGCGATCCAGCATCTTCGCGACCTCCGGGCCGCCCTGCTTGATCGCCATCGACAGCGCGAGCTCGTGATAGTAGTCGGCGGCGTTCTGACCGCCCCAGGCGAACATGGCCAGACCCTCACCCTTGGCGGCCTCGGCGATGGTCATGACATCGTCCCAGGTGGTAGGGGCCTCCCAGCCCTTGTCCTCGAACTGCTTGGCCGAATACCACAGGGCGAAGACGGTGTACATGTAGTTCAGCGCGTACAGCTTGCCGGAGTAGGTGCCCGGCACCAGCACACCGGGCAGCAGGGACTCCTCGATGGTGCCGCCGTCGAGCGACGGCGCCTTGATGAGGGCGGCGAGGTCCGCGAGGCTGCCCTCGGAGATCAGGGCGCTGGCGTTCATCGACTGCGCACCTGAGTTGTCGAACAGGTCCGGGGGGTTGCCGCCGATGAAGCGGGGTTGGAGGTCGGGCTGGATGTTCACGGTCGAGGTCACCGCAGCGGTCGCCTCGGGGTAGAGCTCCTCGAACTTCGTTCCGGCATCCTTTGCATACTGGTCGCCGTAGCCACCGTTGAAGATGACCACGTCGACGGTCGAATCCGCTTCGACACCGAAGGGGTTCTCATCGCTGACGTCGCCGCCACCCGTGGCGACAGCGCCACCGCCGTCACTTCCTTCGTCGTCACCGCCACCACCGCCAGCCGCACAGGCGCTCAAGGCCACGGCACCGGTGCCGAGGGAGGCGAGAGAGAGGAAGCGGCGGCGGGAAGCGCCCATTCTGTCCAGGGGAGTCTCGAGCAGGGGATCGCGCTCAGCGTCCATGGTGTCCTCATTCGTTGTTCGTCGTCGAATACGAGTGCTGTACAGGACAGTAGTCGTTTATGTCGCGCGTCACGTGGTTTTCAGCGGCGTGCCCCGGATCGTTACCTGCACCCCCTGCCGCCGTGCGGGCGGAACCCAGCAAGTTCTCTCACGACTGCTCTACCGTGGGCTCCATGAGCCAACCGATGCAGTCCCCCCGCTCCGCGTCGCCGCTGACGGCGCGCCTGTACGACCTCGAGTACCCGCGCTCTCTCGGCGTCTACAACACCTACCAGGAGGTGCAGTCCGTGGTCGACACCCTGGCGGACCGTGAGTTCCCGGTGCAGAGCACGCTGATCGTGGGCACGGATCTGAAGCTGATGGAGCGGGTCACGGGGCGAAAGACCTGGCCGCGGGTGGTCGGGCAGGGCGTGCTCTCGGGCCTGTGGATGGGACTGTTCCTGGGCCTGCTCCTGATGCTGCTGAACCCGGGCGACCTCATGATCGTGGTGACCAGCGTCCTGATGGGCATGGTGTTCTTCACCGTGTGGTCCGTCATCGGATATGCGATGACCGGGGGCAAGCGTGACTTCACCTCGATGACCTCGACCATCCCGATGCAGTACGAGCTGCTCGTCGAGCACAAGCACGCCGCGCAGGCGCGCCAGATCCTCGCTGACTCCGGTGCGGGGCCCGCTCCCACCGCTGCACCCGCCCCGGTGACGGCTCCGCCTCACGGCCATACCCCGCTCCCCCACGCAGGCGCACCCTCCAGCGGGGGCCAGCAGTTCGGCGCACGCACGCCGCAGCCCGGCGCACCCGTGTCCGGCGCACCCGCCCGACCCAGCTACGGACAGCCGGCCTCCGGCGCGTCCCCAGCCCAGGGAGAGCCTCGCAGCCACCGGCCCACCTTCGGGAAGCCGGCCGGTGCACCCCTCCATGAGCAGGCGACCTCGCCGTCGACTCCGCAGGCGTCTGCCGCCTCCGGCAGCTTCGGAGCGCCGGCACCTGCGCCCGAGCCTGCGCCTGGTGCCGGGGGTGCCTCACAGTCCCACTCCACACCGGACGGCCGTCCGAGCAGAGGCGATCATGCCGCTCCCCCGCAGGACGGCAGCCAGGACGGCGACGCCTCGCGCTGACCGGTTCGGCTCAGGGGGCAGGCCCCCGCATCAGCACGTCGGGCGTGCTTGGTGCGGGGGCCTTTCTCTGCCCCGTGCCCCTGAGCTCCGTGGTCCTCAGGAGCTCACTGGCCTGCCGTCCCGCCGTCCTCGCCGCCTGCCGGCCTGCCCTCCAGCTGGCCCGGGCACCTGCCGCCAGCCCTTCTGCTGCCCTGCTGCCCTGCTGCCCGTCCTGCTGCTCACGCGCATCGGCAGGATGATCAGCTGTACGGCGTGGGCCCGAAGACGGAGCGGGCCCAGAGACGACGAAAGACCCCGCACCGGTCATCCCGGTGCGGGGTCTTCGTTGCTCAGCGCTCGCAGAGAGAGCGCCTCACGGTTGCGGGGTCACCCCCGCGGCGATCACTTGGTGATCTTGGTGACGCGGCCGGAGCCCACGGTGCGGCCACCCTCACGGATGGCGAAGCCGAGGCCCTCCTCCATGGCGATCGGCTGGATCAGCTCGACCGTCATCTCGGTGTTGTCGCCGGGCATGACCATCTCGGTGCCCTCGGGCAGCGTGATGACGCCGGTGACGTCGGTGGTGCGGAAGTAGAACTGCGGGCGGTAGTTCGAGTAGAACGGGTTGTGACGCCCGCCCTCGTCCTTGGACAGGATGTAGACCTGCGCCTCGAAGTTCGTGTGGGGGGTGATGGTGCCGGGCTTGGCGACGACCTGGCCGCGCTCGACGTCCTCACGCTTGGTGCCACGCAGCAGCAGACCGCAGTTCTCGCCGGCCCATGCTTCGTCCATCTGCTTGTGGAACATCTCGATGCCGGTGACGATCGTCTTCTGCGGCTCGCGGATGCCGAGGATCTCGACCTCGGAGTTGATCGCGAGCTTGCCGCGGTCGACCTTGCCGGTGACGACGGTGCCACGACCCTGGATCGTGAAGACGTCCTCGATCGGCATCAGGAAGGCCTGGTCGAGATCGCGGACGGGGTCCGGGATGGACTCATCCACGGCGTCCATGAGCTCTTCGATGGCCTTGACCCACTTCTCTTCACCCTCGAGGGCCTTGAGAGCGGAGACCTGGATGACCGGCGCGTCCTCGTCGAAGCCCTGAGCGCCCAGCATCTCGCGGACCTCCATCTCGACGAGCTCGAGGATTTCCTCGTCGTCGACCATGTCGGACTTGTTGAGAGCGGCGAGCAGGTAGGGAACGCCGACCTGCTTGGCGAGCAGGACGTGCTCACGGGTCTGAGCCATCGGGCCGTCGGTGGCGGCGACCACGAGGATCGCGCCGTCCATCTGAGCAGCGCCGGTGATCATGTTCTTCACGTAGTCAGCGTGCCCGGGGGCGTCGACGTGCGCGTAGTGGCGCTTGTCGGTCTCGTACTCGATGTGCGAGACGTTGATCGTGATGCCGCGCTGCTTCTCTTCGGGCGCGTTGTCGATCGTGTCGAAGTCACGCTTCTCGTTGAGATCCGGGAACTTGTCGTACAGAACCTTCGAGATCGCAGCGCTCAGCGTGGTCTTGCCGTGGTCGACGTGACCGATGGTGCCGATGTTGACGTGCGGCTTGGTCCGCTCGAACTTGGCCTTCGCCATGATGGTGTCCTCCTAGGACTTCTAATCGTGGTACTTCTGGATCGGGATCGGATCCCGCCTCGGCGAGGCGGAGCTCCGAAGGGAGTGTGGGGGAAACAGGAGAAGGAGCCTACCTGCTTCCCCCGACTCCTCACTCGCCCCGGGTCTTTGCGATGATCTCGTCCGCGATGCTGGACGGGACCTCCGAGTAGCTGTCGAACTGCATGGTGTACATCGCACGGCCCTGGGTCTTGGACCGCAGGTCGCCGACGTAGCCGAACATCTCCGACAGCGGCACGAGAGCACGGACGATCTTGACCCCGCTCGCGTCCTCCATCGACTGGATCTGACCTCGCCTGGAGTTCAGATCGCCGATGACATCTCCCATGTACTCCTCAGGAGTACGGACCTCGACGTCCATGAGGGGCTCGAGGAGGACCGGCTGCGCCTTGCGCAGGGCCTCCTTGGCCGCCATGGAGCCGGCGATCTTGAACGCCATCTCCGAGGAGTCGACGTCGTGGTAGGCGCCGTCAAGCAGCGAGGCCTTGACGTTCACGACCGGGTAGCCGGCGAGGATGCCGGAGACCAGGGCGCTCTGGATGCCTGCGTCCACGCTCGGGATGTACTCGCGCGGGATGCGGCCGCCGGTGACCTTGTTCTCGAACTCGTAGAACACGCCGTCTTCGGCATCGGTCAGCGGAGCGAAGGTCACCTGGATCTTCGCGAACTGGCCGGAGCCACCGGTCTGCTTCTTGTGGGTGAAGTCGAACTTCTCCACCGTCCGCTTGATCGTCTCGCGGTAGGCCACCTGCGGCTTGCCGATGTTGGCCTCGACGTTGAACTCGCGACGCATACGGTCCACGAGGATGTCGAGGTGCAGCTCGCCCATGCCCTTGATGACGGTCTGGCCGGTCTCCTCGTCGAGCTCGACCTGGAAGGTCGGGTCCTCCTTGGCGAGCTTCTGGATGGCCACACCCAGCTTCTCCTGGTCGCCCTTGGTCTTCGGCTCGATGGCGACCGAGATGACCGGCTCCGGGAAGCTCATGGACTCGAGCTGGATCGGGTTCGCCGGATCGGTGAGGGTGTCACCGGTGGTGGTGTCCTTCAGACCGATGAACGCGTAGATGTGGCCCGCGAAGGCCTCATCGACCGGGTTCTCCTTGTTGGAGTGCATCTGGAACAGCTTGCCGACGCGCTCCTTCTTGCCGGTGGTGGCGTTCAGGATCTGATCGCCCTGCTTCACCTGGCCGGAGTAGACGCGCACGTAGGTCAGCGACCCGAAGAACGGGTGCGCGGCAACCTTGAAGGCGAGGCCGGAGAAGGGCTCGTCCCACTCGGGCTTGCGGGTCAGCTCGACCGACTCGTCGTTCGGCTTGTGGCCGACCATCGGGGGCACGTCGAGCGGCGAGGGCAGGTAGTCGATGACACCGTTGAGCATGGGCTGGACGCCCTTGTTCTTGAACGCGGTGCCGCAGAAGACCGGGTATGCCTCGGAGTTGACCGTCATCGAGCGGATGCCGGACTTCAGCTGCTCGAGGGTGAGGTCGCCCTCCTCGAGGTAGGCCTCCATGAGCTCCTCGGAGCTCTCGGCGACGTCCTCGACGAGCTTGCTGCGGTACTCCTCGACGGTGGCTGCCAGATCCTCGGGGATCGGGATCTCGCGCTGCCACTGGCCGAGCGAGGGGTCACCCTTCTTCGAGTTGATCGCGGGCATGTCCTCTTCGAGGGTCTCGGGCCAGTCGTAGGCCTTCATCTCGACGAGGTCGACGATGCCGGTGAAGTCGTGCTCTGCACCGATCGGGACCTGCATGACCAGCGGCTTCGCGCCGAGGCGGTCCACGATGGTCTTGACGGTGAAGAAGAAGTCGGCGCCGAGCTTGTCCATCTTGTTGACGAAGCAGATGCGGGGCACGTCGTACTTGTCGGCCTGGCGCCAGACGGTCTCCGACTGGGGCTCCACGCCCTCCTTGCCGTCGAACACTGCGACAGCGCCGTCCAGCACGCGCAGCGAACGCTCCACCTCGACGGTGAAGTCGACGTGGCCGGGGGTGTCGATGATGTTGATCTGGCTGTCGTGCCAGTAGCAGGTCGTCGCGGCCGACGTGATCGTGATGCCGCGCTCCTTCTCCTGCTCCATCCAGTCCATCGTGCCGGCGCCGTCGTGGGTCTCGCCCATCTTGTAGTTCACGCCGGTGTAGAAGAGGATGCGCTCGGTCGTGGTGGTCTTGCCAGCATCGATGTGAGCCATGATGCCGATATTGCGGACCTTGTTCAGGTCGCTGAGCACTTCAAGTGCCACGGGCTGTGCCTTTCTGGAGAACGGATGCTGGTGGAGCTGCCGAAGGACAGTCGGTGGGGTCCGCCCAGACGGGCGAACCCCACCGTGAACTCACCAGCGGTAGTGAGCGAAGGCGCGGTTGGACTCGGCCATCTTGTGGGTGTCCTCGCGGCGCTTGACAGCTGCACCGAGGCCGTTGGAGGCGTCGAGGATCTCGTTCATCAGACGCTCGGTCATGGTGTTCTCGCGGCGGGCGCGGGAGTAGCTGACCAGCCAGCGCAGCGCCAGCGTGGTGGAGCGGCCGGGCTTGACCTCGATCGGCACCTGGTAGGTCGCGCCGCCGACTCGGCGGGAGCGGACCTCGAGGGAAGGCCGGATGTTGTCCAGAGCCTTCTTCAGGGTGACGACCGGATCCTGGCCGTTCTTCTCACGGGCACCCTCGAGGGCGCCGTAGACGATGCCCTCGGCGACGGTCTTCTTGCCGTCCAGGAGGATCTTGTTGATGAGCTGCGTGACGATCGGCGACCCGAAGACGGGGTCGACGGCCAGCGGGCGCTTGGGAGCGGGGCCCTTACGAGGCATTACTTCTTCTCCTTCTTGGCGCCGTAGAGCGAGCGCGCCTGCTGGCGGCCCTTGACGGACTGGGTGTCCAGTGCGCCGCGAACGATCTTGTAGCGCACGCCGGGGAGGTCCTTCACACGACCGCCGCGGACGAGCACGATCGAGTGCTCCTGGAGGTTGTGGCCCTCGCCGGGGATGTAGGCGCTGACCTCGATGCCGGTCGACAGCCGCACACGCGCGATCTTGCGCAGCGCAGAGTTCGGCTTCTTGGGGGTCTGGGTGTAGACGCGGGTGCAGACACCGCGGCGCTGGGGCGAACCCTGGAGCGCGGGCGTCTTGGAGGAGGACGAACGACCGTCCCGCCCCTTGCGCACCAACTGCTGAATAGTAGGCACAGCTTCTCTTCCTTGTCAGCCCTCGGAGCTGTTGGCACCGAAGGATCAACATCTTCGACCGCTTGCACGGTCGGCGACCCGATATTCACCGCCCCCATGGCCCGGGAGGCTCGGCGTATCGGCCCGCCCGACAGGTGATGGCACCAGTCGGGCGTCCAGGAGGACCGTGATCGGCGCCCCGGGGCAGGAGGCCGGGCATGGCCACCCTTCCCATATTCGGGCACACCGCGAGGATCCGCTCCTCGCGGGGGACACCCCCCGCAGCCCCGAAGGGCACGCGGGTCAGTCCCGGGTCACGACCAGAGGGCACTCCGGACGCATACGCAGTCTACTGAGATGCGCGGGATGCGGTCAAAGCTTCTGGGAGGTTCCGACACAGATCACATGACGCCCTGTGACCGCCGGCCGAACCCGCAGCAAAGCGCCCGGCGAGAGCCAGCATCTCCCCAGGTCAGCGCTATGCGAGCTGTACTGCACATCCCTGACGCCGTGGATCCCACTGGATCCCACGCACAACGGGACCCCGGGCCAGAAGCCCGGGGTCCCGTGGAAGATCAGTGCATCAGCACGTCAGTACGTCGCTCAGCGGATGCCGAGCTTGGAGGTGCAGGAGGGCCATGCGCCCCAGCCCTGCTGGGCCTGAACCTTCTTGGCGATGTCGATCTGCTGGCCGCGGGTGGCCTGGTTCGCGGTGGAGGCGTACTTGCCGCCGCCGAAGGCCTTCCAGGTTCCTGCACTGAACTGCAGGCCGCCGTAGTAGCCGTTGCCGGTGTTGATGGACCAGTTGCCACCGGACTCGCACTGGGCGATGCGGTCCCACACGGAGCCCGACGGAGCAGCCGGCGCCGAGGCACCGGTGTTCCCGGAGGACTCCGACGAGCTGCGCTCGGAGCTGCGGTTGGACTTGCTGCCGGTGCTGCGCTTCTCGCTGGAGGACTTCTCGGAGGACGACTTCTCCTCCTGCACGGGCTCCGGCTTCGGGGCGGGCTTGGTGCCCTTGGCGACGACCTCGGTCACCGGCTCGGTGACGACGGTCTCGGAGACCAGCTCGGACTCGGTGACCTCACCGTCGACGGTCTTCTCGGCGAAGACCTTCTCGGTGGCGCCCGCCTTGCCCTCGGTGGTGGTCTTGGTCTTGCCCTCGAGCAGCGAATCATCCTCGACGGTCTTCGTCTCGAACGGGATCTCGACAGACTCGGTGCGCTCGCCCTCGCGGACGCGTTGGACCGTGTGGGTCGCGCCGTCCTCGAGCAGGGTGTCGCGGGGGACGTCGGCGGTGTCGGTGTCCTCGATATCTCCGAGCACCTTCTCCATCGCCTCGCCAACGGTCAGGGCGGACACCTCGAAGGTGTCCTGGCCCTTCTGGCCGACGAAGGTGACCGTCTTACGGGTGACGATCTCGACCTCGCCGTTCGCGGCGCTGAGCGAGGAGGTGGGCTCCGGGGTGATCACGGCGCCCTCGGCCTTGTAGTCGGTCTCCTCGAGCGCATCGGCCACGGTGTCGCCGGTGGTGAGCAGATCCTTCGCCACCCCGTCGATGGTGACGGTGACCGGGGTGCGCTGGATGACCTGGATCTCGAGGCCGTCGGTGACGGCCTCCGTCAGGGCCGGCACCACCAGGTCGGTGTCCTTGACCTCGATGCCCTGGGCGGAGAGCAGATCCCCCACGGTGGGCTGCGAGAAGGTGCGCACCGAGGATTCCTCGCCGTACACGTTGAGCTGCGCCTCATTCGACATGGCGAACGCGGTGCCGCCACCTCCGACAGCGACGACGCACACGGTTGCGGCTGCGACGATCCACGGGGTCTTCTTCACTGTTCCACCTGTTCCTTGCCGCGGCATGCGGCGTTCGTGTCGTTCTCAGAGCTCCGGTCCCCAGCAGGTGGGGCATGCAGCTCCGGCACGCGCACGCACTCCGACGGAGATGCGGCAGGAAAGCCTGCGCGGGAACTGCCAGGTGCCATCGTTTCCCGGTTCGTCCCATTGCGTAAGGGGAGAGGCGAGAGTTTGAAGAAGCACCCGAGAGGTCTTTACCCTCTCGTGAACCTCAGGGTCTGCCAGGTCACGCCGCAGAGCCCTGGATCCGCCTGGAACGCGACCGGGACCACAGCGGACGCGTTCGCCGCCACTCCCCCACAGCCATCTGCCGCGGATCCCTCCCCGTGCCCTCTCGCGCCAGTCCCCCGTGCCCTCGTGCGGGGGTCCTTCCCTAGACGGGAGCAGCGCCAGTCCCTATACAGGGGCATCGGCAGCAGGCCCCGGACGCAAAGACGCCGCGGGGCGGCCCCACCGAAGTGGAGCCGCCCCGCGGCGTGTGGTCGCTCGTGCGCCGCCTCGACGGCGGACGAGCTCCCGCGCTCAGCGCAGGATCACCGGATCACCGGAAATCAGTGCGGAACGGATCTGCGTAGTCGATGTCGTCGAGGTTGACGGCACCGGTCTGGCCGAAGCCGGAGAAGTCCAGCTCGTCGTAGCCCGGCACCTGGTACATCTGTGCCTTGGCCTCGTCGGTGGGCTCGACCGCGATGTGGCGGAACCGCGACAGGCCGGTGCCAGCGGGGATGAGCTTACCGATGATGACGTTCTCCTTGAGCCCCATGAGCTTGTCGCTCTTGCGGTTCAGGGCAGCCTCGGTGAGCACTCGGGTGGTCTCCTGGAAGGAGGCCGCCGAGAGCCACGACTCGGTCGCCAGCGAGGCCTTCGTGATGCCCATCAGCTCCGGACGACCCGAGGCCGGCTGACCGCCCTCGGAGAGGACCCGACGGTTCTCCCGCTCGAAGTTGACCCGCTCGGCGAAGTCGCCGGGCAGCAGACCGGTGTCACCGGACTCGATGACCGTCACGCGACGGAGCATCTGGCGCACGATGACCTCGATGTGCTTGGCATGGATGTCCACACCCTGGCTGATGTAGACCTTCTGCACCTCGTCGACCAGGTGCTGCTGCACGGCACGCGGGCCGAGGATCCGCAGGACCTGCTTCGGGTCCACCGAACCCAGCGTGAGCTTCTGGCCGACCTCGATGTGGTCACCGTCGGCGATCAGCAGGGACACGCGCTTGGAGACGGTGTAGGACACCGGCTCGGAGCCGTCGTCCGGGGTGACCGTGATCCGGCGCTGCTTGTCGTTCTCCTCGACCTCGACCCGACCCGAGAACTCGGAGATCGGCGCGAAGCCGGCCGGGGTACGGGCCTCGAAGAGCTCCTGCACACGCGGCAGACCGTGCGTGATGTCGCCCTCGGCGCTGGCCACACCACCGGAGTGGAAGGTACGCATGGTCAGCTGGGTGCCGGGCTCGCCGATCGACTGGGCCGCGACGATGCCGACGGCCTCGCCGATGTCGACCAGCTGGCCGGTCGCGAGCGACTTGCCGTAGCACTGGACACAGGTGCCCACCGCGGAGTCACAGGTCAGCACGGAGCGGATCTTGACCTCGCGGACACCGGCCTCGACGAGCTGCTCGATGCGCACATCGCCCAGCTCGGTGCCGGCCGGAGCCGCCTCGGTACCGTCGGCGCCGATGGCCGCAGTGGCCAGGACGCGCCCGTAGACGGTGGATTCCGCGTGCTCGTGGGGACGGAGCACGCCGGCCTCCTCGACCGCGATCGGAAGCACCAGGCCCTTGGTCGTGCCGCAGTTGTCCTCACGGATGATGACGTCCTGCGAGACATCGACCAGACGACGGGTCAGGTAGCCCGACTGCGCGGTCTTCAGCGCGGTATCCGCCAGGCCCTTGCGGGAGCCGTGCGAGGCGATGAAGTACTCCAGGACCGAGAGCCCCTCCTTGTAGTTGGAGAGGATCGGGCGCGGGATGATCTCGCCCTTCGGGTTGTTCACCAGACCACGCATACCGGCGATCTGGCGGACCTGCATCCAGTTGCCTCGAGCGCCCGAGTCCACCATCCGGAAGATGGTGTTGTTCGAGTCGAAGTTCGCCCGCATCGCCTGGTCGACCTCGTTGGTCGCCTCGGTCCAGATGTCGATGAGCTCCATGTTGCGCTCGTGCTCGGAGATCAGGCCCAGGTCGCGGTTCTCCTGGATCTGGGCGTTCTTCTCCTCGTACTTCGCGATGATCTCCGCCTTGTTCGGCGGGGTCACGACGTCGGACAGGGCGAAGGACGCACCCGAACGAGTCGACCAGGAGAAGCCATAGGACTTCAGCGCATCCAGCGATGCGGCGACCTGGCCCTTGTCGTAGCGCTCCGCCAGGGCATTGACGATGCCGCCCAGGCGCTTCTTGCCGACCTGACCCTGCACGAAGGGGAAGTCCTCGGGCAGCGTCTCGTTGAAGTGGACGGCGCCCAGGGTGGTGGTGAGGATGATCGGGTCACCCTCGGTCCAGCCCTCGGGGGCCTCCCAGTCGCTCGGCGGGACGATGTCCGTGAAGCGGATGTCCACCAGCGCGTTGAGATCCAGCTCGCCGCGGTCGTAGGCCATGATCGCCTCGGCCTCGGAGGCGAAGCGCCGACCGATGCCGGGGACGCCCTCGCGCACCGTGGTGAGGTGGTACAGACCGATGATCATGTCCTGTGCGGGCATGGTCACGGGGCGGCCGTCGGACGGCTTGAGGATGTTGTTGCTGGACAGCATCAGGATGCGGGCCTCAGCCTGCGCCTCTGCCGACAGCGGCAGGTGAACAGCCATCTGGTCGCCGTCGAAGTCCGCGTTGAACGCGGCGCACACGAGCGGGTGCAGGTGGATGGCCTTGCCCTCGACGAGCTGCGGCTCGAACGCCTGGATGCCCAGACGGTGCAGGGTGGGCGCACGGTTCAGCAGCACCGGGTGCTCGGTGATGACCTCTTCGAGGACGTCCCACACCTCGGGGCGTGCCCGCTCGACCATCCGCTTGGCGGCCTTGACGTTCTGGGCGTGGCTGAGCTCGACCAGGCGCTTCATGACGAAGGGCTTGAAGAGCTCGAGCGCCATGCCCTTGGGCAGGCCGCACTGGTGCAGGCGCAGCTGCGGGCCGTTGACGATCACGGAGCGGGCGGAGTAGTCCACGCGCTTGCCGAGCAGGTTCTGACGGAAACGACCCTGCTTGCCCTTGAGCATGTCCGAGAGCGACTTCAGCGGGCGGTTGCCCGGTCCGGTGACCGGACGGCCACGACGACCGTTGTCGAACAGCGAGTCGACCGACTCCTGCAGCATCCGCTTCTCGTTGTTCACGATGATCTCGGGAGCACCGAGATCCAGCAGCCGCTTGAGGCGGTTGTTGCGGTTGATCACGCGGCGGTACAGGTCGTTGAGGTCGGAGGTCGCGAAGCGGCCACCGTCCAGCTGCACCATCGGACGCAGGTCCGGCGGGATCACCGGGACGGCGTCCAGCACCATGCCCACCGGCGAATTCGTGGTGGTGAGGAAGGCGGAGACGACCTTGAGGCGCTTGAGCGCACGGGCCTTCTTCTGCCCCTTGCCGGTGGCGATGATCTCGCGCAGCAGCACCGACTCGGCCTCGAGGTCGAAGTCGGCCAGACGACGCTGGATCGCCTCGGCGCCCATGCCGCCCTCGAAGTACGTGCCGTAGCGCAGCTTCATCGCACGGTAGAGCTGCTCGTCACCCTCGAGGTCAGCGACCTTGAGAGTCTTGAAGCGCTCCCAGATGCGAGTGATGCGGTCGATCTCGGCGTCGTACTTCTTGCGGATCTGGGCCTGCTCACGCTCGCCGGAGTCGCGGACCTTGCGCTTCGCGTCGGCCTTCGCACCCTCCTCCTCGAGCTGGGCGAGGTCCTTCTCCGCGGACAGCGCGCGGTTGTTGATCGCGGCGTCGCGCTCGTTCTCGAGCTCCTTGACCTCGAGATCGAAGCGGGCCTGGAGGTCCGGCATGTCGTCGTGACGTGCCTGATCATCCACTGCCGTGATCATGTACGCGGCGAAGTAGATGATCTTCTCGAGATCCTTCGGCGCAAGGTCCAGCAGGTAGCCCAGGCGGCTCGGCACGCCCTTGAAGTACCAGATGTGGGTGACGGGGGCGGCGAGCTCCACGTGGCCCATGCGCTCACGGCGCACGGAGGACTTGGTGACCTCCACGCCGCAGCGCTCGCAGATGATGCCCTTGAAGCGGACGCGCTTGTACTTGCCGCAGTAGCACTCCCAGTCCCGGGTGGGGCCGAAGATGCGCTCGCAGAAGAGGCCGTCCATCTCGGGCTTCAGGGTGCGGTAGTTGATGGTCTCCGGCTTCTTGACCTCGCCGTGGGACCAGCCGCGGATGTCATCGGGCGTCGCAAGACCGATGCGCAGCTCGTCGAAGGTATTGACGTCGATCACAGGTGTCCTTCTCTCGATCGGAAGTGTGGTGTCTGAGGGAACGGGGTCGAGGGCGGGGCTCAGGGGGCGGGTGCCGCGTCACGCGGCGACCCGGCCGCCCGAGCCCTATATCCCTCAGACCTCTTCGATGGAGCCGACGCCCTCGTGAGGCCGGCGGGACAGGTCGATGCCGAGCTCCTCCGCGGCGCGGAAGACCTCCTCATCGCCTTCCTGAACTTCCTGGGCCGTGCCGTCGGAGGACAGGACCTCGACGTTCAGGCACAGGGACTGCATCTCCTTGAGGAGCACGCGGAAGGACTCCGGGATGCCGGGCTCGGGGATGTTCTCGCCCTTGACGATCGCCTCGTAGACCTTGACGCGGCCGGCGATGTCATCGGACTTGATGGTCAGCAGCTCCTGCAGGGCGTAGGCGGCGCCATAGGCCTCGAGGGCCCAGACCTCCATCTCGCCGAAGCGCTGGCCGCCGAACTGCGCCTTACCGCCCAGCGGCTGCTGCGTGATCATCGAGTACGGGCCCGTGGAGCGCGCGTGCAGCTTGTCGTCCACCAGGTGGTGGAGCTTCAGCAGGTACATGTAGCCCACGGAGACCGGCTCCGGGAACGGCTCGCCGGAGCGGCCGTCGAACAGCCGTGCCTTGCCGTCCTCCTTGACCATCCGCTCGCCGTCCCGGTTGGGGCGGTGGTTGGCGATCAGGCCGGTGACCTCGTCAGCGGTGAGGCCGTCGAAGACGGGGACGGCGACCGGGGTGCCGGGCTCGCCGTGCAGAGCTGCCTCGGGCAGATCAGCGGCGGTGGCATCCGTCGGATCCAGATCCCAGCCGGACTTGGCGACCCAGCCGAGGTGGGTCTCCATGACCTGGCCGATGTTCATTCGGCCGGGCACGCCCATCGGGTTCAGGATGATGTCGACCGGGGTACCGTCCTCCAGGAACGGCATGTCCTCGACCGGCAGGATCTTCGCGATGACGCCCTTGTTGCCGTGACGGCCGGCGAGCTTGTCACCATCGGTGATCTTGCGCTTCTGGGCCACGTACACGCGGACCATCTCGTTGACGCCGGTGGGGAGGATGTCCCCGTCCTCGTCGTCGTTGAAGACCTGCACACCGATGATGGTGCCGGACTCGCCGTGAGGGACGCGCAGGGAGGTGTCGCGCACCTCGCGGGCCTTCTCGCCGAAGATGGCGCGCAGCAGGCGCTCCTCCGGGGTCAGCTCGGTCTCGCCCTTGGGCGTGACCTTGCCGACCAGGATGTCTCCCGGCTCGACCTCGGCGCCGATGCGGATGATGCCGCGCTCGTCGAGATCGGCCAGCACGTCGTCGCCGACGTTCGGGATGTCCCGGGTGATCTCTTCCTTGCCCAGCTTGGTGTCGCGGGCGTCGACCTCGTGCTCCTCGATGTGGATCGAGGTGAGGACGTCATCCTGGACCATCCGCGAGGACAGGATGATGCCGTCCTCGTAGTTGTGGCCCTCCCAGGACATGAAGGCGACCAGGAGGTTCTTGCCGATCGCGAGCTCGCCCTGATCGGTCGAGGGGCCGTCGGCCAGGATCGAGCCCGCTTCGACGCGGTCGCCCTCGTCGAAGAGCACCCGCTGGTTGTAGGAGTTGCCGGCGTTGGAGCGCTGGAACTTCCCGATCGGGTAGGTCTGGCGGGTGCCGTCGTCGGCCATCACCACGACCAGATCTGCGGAGAGCTCCTCGATGACACCGGCCTTCAGCGCGGTGATCACATCGCCGGCGTCGACGGCGGCGCGACGCTCCATGCCGGTGCCGACCAGCGGCATCTCGGAACGGAGCAGCGGCACGGCCTGGCGCTGCATGTTGGAGCCCATGAGCGCACGGTTGGCGTCATCGTGCTCGAGGAAGGGAATCATCGCCGTGGCGACAGACACCATCTGCCGAGCGGAGACGTCCATGTAGCCGACGTCCGCGACGGCGACCAGGTCGGGCTCGCCGCCGGGGAGGCGCACCAGGACCTCTTCCTCCAGGAAGCGGCCCTTCTCATCGATCTTGGCGTTGGCCTGCGCGATGATGTGGCGATCCTCGTCGTCCGCGGTGAGGTAGACGACCTCGTCGGTGACGTGGCCGCCCACGACCTTGCGGTACGGGGTCTCGATGAAGCCGAAGGGGTTGATGCGGGCGAAGGTCGCCAGCGAGCCGATCAGACCGATGTTCGGACCCTCAGGGGTCTCGATCGGGCACATGCGGCCGTAGTGCGAGGGGTGGACGTCACGGACCTCCATGCCGGCGCGGTCGCGGGAGAGGCCGCCCGGGCCCAGCGCCGAGAGCCGGCGCTTGTGCGTCAGGCCCGACAGGGGGTTGTTCTGGTCCATGAACTGCGAGAGCTGGGAGGTTCCGAAGAACTCCTTGATCGCCGCCGTGACCGGTCGGATGTTGATCAGGGTCAACGGCGTGATCGCCTCGACGTCCTGCGTGGTCATGCGCTCGCGGACGACGCGCTCCATGCGGGACAGGCCGGTGCGGACCTGGTTCTGGATCAGCTCGCCCACCGCGCGGATGCGACGGTTGCCGAAGTGGTCGATGTCGTCGGTCTCGACGCGGACCGGCTTGTCGTCGGTGCTGGTGTACTCGCTGACACCGTCATGCAGGGCGACGATGTACTTGATGGTCGAGACGATGTCCTGCAGGCGCAGGGTCGACTCGGAGAGGCTGCCGTCGAGACCGAGCTTCTTGTCGATCTTGTAGCGGCCGACCTTCGCGAGGTCGTAGCGCTTGTTGTTGAAGTAGAGGTTGTTCAGCATCGCCTCGCCCGCATCGCGCGTGGGCGGCTCGCCCGGGCGCTGCTTGCGGTAGATGTCGATGAGCGCCTCGTCCTGGGACGCGATGCGGTCCTTCTCCAGGGTCGAGCGCATCGACTCGAACTCGCCGAACTCCTCGAGGATGTCCGAGTGGGACAGGCCCAGGGCCTGGAGCAGGGTGGTGACGGACTGCTTGCGCTTGCGGTCGATGCGGACGCCGACCTGGTCGCGCTTGTCGATCTCGAACTCGAGCCAGGCGCCGCGCGACGGGATCATCTTCGCGGAGAAGATGTGCTTGTCGCTGGTCTTGTCGATCGACTCCTCGAAGTACACGCCCGGGGAGCGGACCAGCTGCGAGACGACGACACGCTCGGTGCCGTTGATGATGAAGGTGCCCTTGGGAGTCATGAGCGGGAACTCGCCCATGAAGACCGTCTGGGTCTTGATCTCGCCGGTCTCGTTGTTCATGAACTCCGCGATGACGTACAGCGGAGCCGCGTAGGTGAGATCCTTGTCCTTGCATTCGTCGACCGTGTACTTCGGGTCGTCGAAGGTGTGGTCCCGGAAGGACAGCGACATATTGCCGGCGAAGTCCTCGATCGGGGAGATCTCCTCGAGGATGTCCGCAAGACCTGAGGTCTGCGGGACGTCCTCCCGACCTGCGGAAGCGGCTTCCTGGGCACGCTCCTGCCAGCGGTCGTTGCCGAGCAACCAGTCGAACGAGGTGGTCTGCAGACTCAGCAGATCCGGGACCTCGATCGGGTCGCCGAGCTTCGCGAAGGTGACGCGAGGTGAGGCGGTACGAAGTGCGATGTCAGTGGTGCGATCGGTGCTCGAGGCAGCCAAGGGGGGTCCTTCCACAGGCCGATGACGGAATCCCAGGCGCGGCGAACACCCGTCAGGCGGTGGAGCAGACAATGTGGTGAACAGAGCGGCAGAACCGACGGGCGACGCGTAGCGCAAGGACCGAGCATACAGAAATTCGCGGATGGACACAAGTGCCGCGACGCGACTGGTCCATCCACGTCGGCCGCTATATGCCTGGCGCAGAGGTTCTGTCGGTGCTTCCTGCCCGTCTGTCTCGACCGGCCCGGCGGTGTGAACACACCGGGCACGTGCAGCAGGAACAGCTCCGTACGGGAAAAAGCATGAAGGGAAATCGCGCCAGAGTCAAGCAGGCAGGGTCCCGCCCGGAGTGTCGGGGCACGTCAGGGCACCTTTGGGTACCTTTTGGGCATCTTCCTGCCTCCGGGCGGAGGGTGCGCGTCCGGCGCCTTTGCAGCCCCGCAGGGCCGGCCGCGCGCGGCGCGCGAGCACCTTAGGGACAGCACGTGGGGCCGCGTCCTCTCTCAGAGGATGCGGCCCCACATGATCTGCCTCACCGTTCCGGCTCGGAGTCCGTTCCGGCTCGGAGCCGTGTTTCAGCGCCGGAGCTCAGGACCGGGACTCAGGGCCCGTGGTGTTCAGCTTCGGCGGCGAAGCGCGATCAGCCCCCCACCGGCCAGCAGCAGCGCCGCCGCCGCCCCGAGCGGGACGAGGATCTCGGTGCCGGTGCGGGCGAGTGGACCGCCCGAGCCCTTACCGGCGCCGTCAGCCGTGCCGGTGCCCTGTCCCCCGCCGCTGCCAGATCCGCCTCCGGCGCCGGCATCGCCACCGTTGCCATCTCCGCCGGAGCTGCCGTCATCACCGCCCCCGTCACCGCCGGTCCCGCCGCCGGGTACCTCGGCCGGCAGGATCAGGTACGAGGCCTGGGAGGGCCCGGAGAAGGTCAGCATCCCGTCCGCCCAGGTGGAGGTCACCGGCAGGCGGGTTCCGTCCTCCAGCAGCTGCAGGACCCGCTCGCCCTCTGCACCAGGCACGGTGATGACCGACTCCAGGGAGCCGTAGACGTTGGCGAGCGTCACCACCCGGCCTTCGCCGCCCTCGGCATCACCGATGGTGGCCGTCAGCGAGTCATCGCTGCGGAAGGTCGCCGTGGCGCTCACCTCACCCGCGGTGAGGGTCACCTGCTGCAGGGCCACCGTCACGGTGATCCCCAGCTCGACCGCCTCGCCGCCAGCGCCCATGACCGGGTCACCGGCCGCATCGACCACAAGGGCCCGCACCGCTTGCTCTCCGTCGGCCAGGACGGTCCCCGGCGCGAGCCGCAGGCTGTATCCGGCCGCGGCGGCGGCCTCGGCGTCACCGTCGAGTGTCACCTGGTAGCTCGCGAGCGCCGCCTGGGCCAGCGCGGCCTGGTCGCCCAGCTGCTCGCGGTGGATGCTCAGCTCCACCGTCTCGGGACCGCTGATCCCCAGCTCGGGCTCGGCGGCGACGACCTGGAAGATCCGCTCTGAGGTGGACGTGCTGCCGGCGAGGTCGGTGGCGAGCACCGTGAGGGTGTGGTTCCCCTCTGCGAGGTCGGCCGTGGGCACCTGGGTGCTCAGCTCGGTCTGCGCGGCACGGGTGCTGGTGCCGAAGGTCGTGACCTCGTCGACGCCATCTGTGCCGTCGGTGTCTGCACCCTCAGCGTCTGCGCCGTCGGCGTCTTCGCCCTGCAGCTCCCGCAGGTCGACCAGCGCGTCTTCGAGGGCGTGCTCCTCGGTCGCGAGGTCGGTGGCCGCGTCGTGGACCACCTCACCGTCCAACAGCACCTGCATCCCAGCCAGGTTCTCGTCCGCGACGGAGACCTCGATCTCGCGGGCGTCGTCGATGACTTCGCCGTCGGCCAGGTTCGCGATGTCGACCCTTGTGACGTCCTGGTCGAGGATGACCGGGATCAGACCCAACAGCACATTGCCGTTGGAGTCCACGAACTCGACCAGCAGCGTGTCGCCATCGGCCACGGTGATCTCGGTGGAGAAGTCGCGCTGGTTGGACTGCTCCCCCGGGCTGCCGATGTCGAACCGTTCGATGACCGTGGAGTCGTTCAGCCGGAGCCCGTAGCCCCAGCCGTCATCGGACGCGGTGCCGGCCACGGTCACCTGCTCTGTGTTCGTGTACAGGGTCCCGCCCACCAGGGTGGGTTCGTCGATCTGCAGGGTGGGTGCCGTGACATCGAAGTACAGGCGGACCCCGCGGTCGTAACGGATGGTGCCGTCCGCGTCCTCGATCACCATGCGGTAGTGGTTCTCACCGGTCGTGACCGGGAGCTCGGCGGCGAAGGCGCCGTCCTCCGCGATCTGGGCCGTGATCGGCTCCGGGTCGGTGTACTTCCCGTCCTCGTCCACGCGGCTGCCCGGGGTCAAGGTGATCGTGCCCCCGGACAGGTACTCGCCGCGGAGGGTGAAGACACTGCCGTCGGCACTCGTATCCGGGGTGTCGCCGGGCACGAAGCATGCGGCCTGCTCGAGCACGCAGTCGGCGTTGGTGATCTCGGGCATCGCCCAAGTCTCGGCAGGGGCCCGCCCGGAGATCGCGAAGGACTCCGAGCTCGTATTCACGCCGTCCGAGGCGGAGAGCGTGAAGGCCGCTGCGATCTCGCCCGGAGTGACCGTGATCTCGAAGCTGCCGTCCTCGGCGATCTGCGCCGTGATCTCACCGGAGGTGACGCTGAGCTGGGCGCCCTCGCGCTCGTCGGCGACCGTGCCGGCGACCGTGAGGGTCCCGTCCTCGCCGACCACGGCGTGTCCCTCCGCGTCGGTCTCCATCGCGGTGATGGTGAGCTCCGGTGCGGTCGAGTCGAAGGTGACCGGGAGCGTCCGTTCCTGCAGCACCGTGCCATCCTCGCCGAGCCCCTCGACGAGGAACTCCTGCGTGCCCTCGGCCAGCGGGAGCACGTGGCGGGAGCGCCCCTCGGGGGTCTCCACCGTCTGGTCACCGACACGCACGGCGACGATGTCGGAGGAGACATAGCCGCTCAGCAGCAGCGATCCGTCCTGCACCAGCAGCGACTGCGGGCCGAGGACGCCCTGCTCGAGCTGGGAGGCGTTGGCGATCAGCATCGTCGAGGGTTCGAAGACCTTCGTGCCGACGCCCAGGTTGAAGCCTGCATCGAGCACCGAGACGGTGACGAACGGGACCGACTCCGGGTCGACCTCGATCGAGAACGTGCCGTCAGGCGCCTCGGTCACCGGGATGTCCTCGCCGGCGGCGCCGGTCGCGGTGGGCGGGGCGAGGATGCCGGAGCCGTCCTCGAGGACCGAGAAGGAGAGCAGCCCAGCCTCGTAAGGACCGAAGTCGACCTCGGGCGCGGTGGCGTCGATCCCGAAGGAGAAGTCGGTGCTCTGCCAGTCCTGCTCCTCACCGAGCCGGGCCTCGACCCGGTAGGTGTACTGCCCATCCGGCAGCGCGGCGTAGCCCACCGCCTGCGGGTCGTAGAGGGTGCCATCGAAGGCAGCCCCGGTCCACTGGAGCTCGCGCGGATCGGCGACGAGTCCCCAGTCGCCGAGCAGGTTCCGGTAGACCCCCTGCTCCTGCCCCAGGACCTTCACCTGCGCACCCGAGGCGTCCAGAACGCTGTAGCGGATGTCGGAGGCATTGCGCATCGTCACCAGATTCGGCGCGATGGTGTCCATGTCGCCGTCACCGTTGGGCGAGAGCCAGAACTCTCCGATGTCGCTGCTGAGCGGCAGGGTGGAGCCGCCCCACATCGTGATCAGCTCGCTCTGCACGCCGACGCCCTCGAGCGGTTCGCCCACGGGGAGCACGATCGGCTCGGCATTCCAGTCACCGGCGAAGCCGAGGAAGGGGATGGAGAGGTTCGGCTGGTCGGCGTCATTCGAGGTGAACTGCACCCAGCCGCCGGTGAAGTGATCAGCACCCGCCTCAGGGGTGACGGCGACCTCGACGGACGCGGTGCCACCGGCGGGCACGGTCACCGTGTTCGGCGTGGCCACGGAGCCGCTCGAGCTGCGCACCGTGGTGGCGCCGCCGGCGTCGTTGGTCTCAGCCAGCAGGGTGGTGCTCGGGAGGGTGAACTCCGCGGCGGTGTCGCCGCTGTTGGTGAGCGTCACGGTGAAAGAGGCGGTGCCGGAGATCTCGCGCAGCGCGGCGGCGCCTTCACCCTCGACGGTGGCGATGACCTGGGAGCCCAGTGCCCGATCAATCTGGGCGAGGCCTGCACCGATCTGGCGCGGCGAGGCCGACGGGACGTCGGAGCCCTCCTCGACGGGGATCATCGCCGTGTTCATCAGCATGATCTTCGCCAGATCCACCCGCTCGGCACCGGTGACGTCGGGACGGGTCTGCTCCAGATGCTGCAGCACCAGCGCGGTCATCCCGGCGACGTTCGGGGAAGCCATCGAGGTGCCGGAGTTCATGCCGTAAGTGCCGTCGTTGTACGTCGAGTACACATTGCCGCCGATGCCGGCGATCTCGGGCTCGAAGTCGAGCGTCGGGGTCGAGCCCCACGAGGTGAAGCTCGACGGGGTCAGCGCGGTCGCGCTCGCACGCACATCGACCTCGTCGGTGATGCGCAGCGTGGTCTCCCCCGCCTCGATGGCGGCCTGCAGCTCGAGGCCGACGGACTGGCTGACGGTGATACCGGGCAGGGTGAAGCTCTCCACCCCCGCCATCCCGAAGGCTGCATCCTCGGTGTTGTAGACGACGACGCCGCCGGCGTTGGCCGTGATGGCGTTCTCGTACTTCTCGGTGAAAGAGATCTCGCCGCGGGAGATGAGCGCGTAGGCGCCGTCCAGATCCACCCCGTCGATGTCCGCTGCGGTGCCGAGGCCCAGGTCGACCAGGCGGTGCGGCTGATCATCGAGGGTCCCGGTGGCGGGCGAGTAGGGCACGCCTTCGGTCTCGTCGTTCACGTACGCCATCAGCTGCGTGAGGACCGAGTTGTCGATAGAGGCGACGGTCAGCGCGGAACCCAGGGTGCCCGGCGCGCCGACGGTGCCGTCGTCATGGAGCCCGTAGAGATCATCGGCGACCCCGCTGGGCGAGAAGTTCTGGCCGTCGTTGCCGGCGGCGATCACCGTGACGACCCCCGCGTCACGGGCGGACTCGATCGCGAGCGAGCTCGCGTCGGAGGCGTTCTTCTGCCCGTTGGAGGAGCCGAGCGACATGTTGATCACGTCGGCGCCCTGCTTCACCGAGTCCTCGATCGCGGCGACGATGTCCGAGTCCGTGGCACCGCCGCCGGAGTTCGAGAACACCTTCATCGCGAGCAGCTGCGCGTTGGGCGCGGCGCCGTCCAGCTCGCCGGTCTCGACGAAGTCACCGGGGTGGTCGCCCTCGGAGCCGTTGGCCGCGGCGATGCCGCCGACGTGCTGGCCGTGCGCGTCGACCACGCCGTCCTTGATCACGTAGCTCTCGTCGGCGTAGTTGTAGCCGTCGGGGATCTTGCAGGTGAACCCGGCCTCGGCGGCCGGATTGATCTCCGAGATCGCGGCCGCGCCGCAGTCGTCGAGTCGCAGGGCGGGGTGGCTCGGGTCCAGGCCGGAGTCGATGATCGAGATGACCATGCCGGTGCCGTCCACGCCGTGGGCATCGAAGGCCGCGGGCACTCCCTGCAGATCGCGGGCGGTGTGCTCGGTGCGCTCGTAGACCCGCTCCCGGCGGACCGAGAACACCTCCGGCTCGAGCGAGAGAGCGGCGAGCCGGTCCCCCGGCACGGAGGCGCTGAACCCGTTGACCAGGTAGCCGAACTGTCGGTCGATGACGAGCCCGTGCCGCTGGGACCAGGTGTCGATCAGGGACTGCTGAGCCTGCAGCCGCGAGCTCTCCTGGGACATCGAGAGGGTCGAGTCCTCGCCCTTCAGCAGCACCACGACGTCCACCGGATCCGAGGTGACGTCGTCCGGGAGGCTGGGGACACCCTCCACCGGGCTGGGTGCGGCCGGTGGCGTCGGCACCTCAGGGGCCGCGACCGCGGCACTCATACCGAGACCGAGGGTCCCGATCAGCAGTGCGCCGGACAGAGCGGCGAGACGACGAAGCGGCCGAAATGGCACAGGAACCCCCGGGTGATTCACGACATAGGCGGGGTCAGCCTATGGAGCATCCAGCGAACTTTCACCTGGTCGTCAGCATCCGGAAGTCACGAAACGGTGACGGTGCGCCGATGCGCCCCCGGAGCGGGCAGGCATCGCGGCCCCGGGGCGTCTCCGGGCATGCAGAAGGGCCGCCCCGCATCGCGGGACGGCCCTTCGGAAGCAGTACGACTGCCGTCAGATCAGGCGCGCGCCGGAGGGCACGCCACGGATCACTTGACGGAAGCGGACGCGCCGGCCTCTTCGAGCTTGGCCTTGGCAGCCTCGGCGTCTTCCTTCTTGACACCCTCGAGGACAGCCTTGGGGGCCTCGTCGACGAGCGCCTTGGCCTCCTTCAGACCGAGGGAGGTGAGGGCGCGCACCTCCTTGATGACGGCGATCTTCGCGGAACCGGCCGACTCGAGGATGACGTCGAACTCGGTCTGCTCCTCCTCGGCAGCGGCCTCGCCACCGGCGGCGCCACCGGCAGCGGCGACGGCCACGGGGGCAGCAGCGGTGACGTCGAAGACGTCCTCGAACTGCTTCACGAACTCAGAGAGCTCGATGAGGGACATTTCCTTGAAAGCTTCGATGAGCTCGTCGTTGCTGAGCTTTGCCATGGTGGCGTTCCTTCCTATGGTCGGGACCTGCGTCCCTGCGGTGTGAGGCGGCGCTTTCGCGCCAGGTCTTGCGGACCGCGCTTCCTGTGAAGGAGGCACGGGGGACAGCGCTGAGGCTGTGGGTGCGGAGAGCTGAGAGGCTCAGGCCCCTCAGGCCTCCTGCTTGGCCCGCAGCGCGTCCACGGTGCGTGCTGCCTTCGACAGCGGCGCCGCAAACACTGCGGCGGCCTTGCCCATCGACGCCTTCATAGCGCCAGCGGCCTTGGCCAGCAGGACCTCGCGGGACTCGAGGTCCGCGAGCTTCTGGACGTCTTCCTGCGAGAGCACATTGCCCTCGAAGAAGCCGGACTTGATCACGAGCTGGTCGTGGGTCTTGGCGAAGTCACGCAGGGCCTTCGCAGGCCCCACCGGCTCACCCTTGATGAAGGCGATAGCGGTAGGACCGCTGAGCGTGCCATCGAGAGCGGTGATGCCGGCCTCGCGGGCGGCGATCTCCGTGAGCGTGTTCTTCACCACGGCGTAGGTCGTCTCGGAACCCAGGGAGCGACGAAGCTCCTTGAGGTCACCCACGCTGAGCCCGCGATACTCGGTGATGACAGCGGCATCGGACTCGCGGAAAAGCTCCGCGATCTCCGAGACGGCATCCACCTTTTCGGGGTTAGCCATGGCCCTCCTTCCAGAGGTCTCTCGCCACCGGGTGAAGAAGTCTGAGAACAGGAAAGGCCTCGACACGCAAGTGTCGAGGCCTCGAACGCGGTGGGTGCCCGTGCCACGAATGGCTCCAGCCGGGGCCGGACGGGCGACTTCGCGAAAGTCGCTTCTTCACCTGCGCAGGCCATCCCTGACGGGATCTCTTCGGTCGCTCTCGGGGTCGAGCACGACAACCGGCGGTCTTCGGTAGGTCCAGAGTAGACCAGACCCGCGCGCCCGCGCCATGGCGAGAGCCGCGTTCTGCATCACATCCGCGACGGCATCCCCGGCCGGTCCACTCCCCCGTCGAGTCCGCCGTCGAGGGACACGCCCGCCCCCGGCCCACTCCCCCTCCCGGCTCGCTCCCCGTCGGCCGATGCCGCGATGGCGAATGGCAGATGGGCAGATGGGCAGATGGGCAGATGGGCAGATGGCGACACTCCGCTCTCAGGCCGTCGAGATCACCGATCTCCCCCGTTTCCGGCAGAGATCGGTGATCTCGCGCGGCGCGTCGTGGGGGAACCCGCGACAGGGGCCGATCGCGCGCGGCCGCGACTGGGCCTATCGCCGGGAACTGCGGCTGGGCCAGTCGCGGGGAACTGCGACTGGGCCGGTCGGGCGCCGCTGCGGCTCGGCCGGCGGCAGGCAGGGCGTCGTCACATTCCAACGCCCCGTGCATGACGACGGCGCCCCGCCCACCTGCTGGTGGACGGGGCGCCGGAGTGCACCTTCGAGGCGTACCGGAGAGGATCAGGCCTCGTCGGTGTCCTCGAGGAGGTTGCGGGTGCGGTTCACGTCGACCGGGATGCCCGGGCCCATGGTGGTGGACACGGTGATCTTGGTGATGTAGCGGCCCTTGGAGGAGGACGGCTTCAGACGCAGGATCTCGTCCAGCGCTGCGACGTAGTTCTCGACCAGCTGCTGGTCGGAGAAGGAGACCTTGCCGACCAGGTAGTGCAGGTTCGCCGCACGGTCGGTGCGGAACTCGATCTTGCCGCCCTTGATGTCGGACACGGCCTTGGTCACGTCCATGGTGACGGTGCCGGTCTTGGGGTTCGGCATGAGGCCGCGGGGGCCGAGCACGCGGCCCAGCTTGCCGACCTTGCCCATCAGGTTCGGCGTGGCCACGGCCGCGTCGAAGTCGGTCCAGCCGCCGGCGACCTTCTCGATCAGCTCGTCGTCGCCGACCTCGTCGGCGCCGGCCTCACGGGCGGCGTCAGCCTGCGCACCGGTCGCGAAGACGATGACGCGGGCGGTCTTGCCGGTGCCGTTGGGCAGGTTGACGGTGCCGCGCACCATCTGGTCTGCCTTGCGGGGGTCGACACCCAGGCGCATCGAGACCTCGACGGAGGCATCGAACTTGGCCGGGGAGGACTTCTGGGCCAGACGCAGTGCGTCCAGCGGTGAGTAGGCGCGACCCTCTTCGATCAGCGCTGCACCGTTCTTGTATGCCTTGCTACGGAAACCCATTGTCGTCAGCCCTCCACCGTGATGCCCATGGAACGAGCGGTGCCGGCGACGATCTTCGCCGCGGCCTCGATGTCGTTCGCGTTCAGATCAGGCATCTTGGTCTCCGCGATTTCGCGGACCTGTGCCTGGGAGATCTTGCCGACCTTGTCGGTGTGCGGCGTCGCGGAACCCTTCGAAAGCCCAGCGGCCTTCTTGATGAGCTCAGCGGCCGGCGGGGTCTTCGTGATGAAGGTGAACGAGCGATCCTCGTAGACCGTGATCTCGACCGGGACGATGTTGCCGCGCATGTCCGCGGTGCGATCGTTGTAGGCCTTCACGAACTCCATCATGTTCACGCCGGCAGCGCCGAGCGCGGGACCCACGGGCGGCGCAGGGGTGGCCGCGCCGGCCTGGATCTGGAGCTTGATGACGCTCGCGATCTTCTTCTTGGGAGCCATTGCTCTTCCTTACTGTGGTGTGGTCCGGGCGGAGCTCATCATGCGCTCCTCCCACGGCTGGACCCATCTCCGCAGTCAAGCGGAAAAGGGTCCGGGGTGCGACGTTACCTGCACGTCGCGGCGGCGTCGACCGGTATCGAGAGTGATCCTGGTCGTACTGACGCGGCAGCTGCCGCGCGCCGCTCAGATCTTGGTGACCTGGTCGAAGCCGAGCTCGACCGGGGTCTCGCGACCGAAGATGGACACCAGCACCTGAAGCTTCTGGGACTCGGTGTGGATCTCGGAGATCGTGGCCGGCATGGTCTCGAAGGGACCGTCCATGACCGTGACGGACTCTCCGACGTGGAAGTCGGGCATCTTCTGCGCAGCGGCGGCCTTGGCCGGCGTGCCACCCGAGGAGCGCTTCTTCTCCGGCAGTCCGACGGAGGGCGCCAGCAGCGAGTAGATCTCGTCGAAGCTCAGCGGGGTGGGGTCGGTCGCATTGCCCACGAACCCGGTCACACCAGGGGTGTCGCGCACGACGCGCCAGGACTCGGTGGTCAGATCCATGCGCACCAGCACGTAGCCGGGCACTCGCACGCGGCGGACGATCTTCTTCTGGCCGTTCTTGACCTCGGTCGCGTCCTCCATCGGGACCTGGACCTCGAAGATGTAGTCCTCCATGTCCTGGGTCTCGGTACGCGTGGCCAGCTGGGTCTTCACGCGATTCTCGTGACCGGAGTAGGAGTGGACGACGTACCACTCGCCGAAGGAGGAGCGCAGATGCATCTTGAGCTGCACCAGCGGGTCCTCCTCCTCGGGCTCCTCGGACTCCTCAGCGGATTCTGCCTGCTCGGCGTCCTCCGGCTGCTCGGCGGAGTCCGACTCGCCCTCGGTCGGCTCGTCCTGCTCGGAGGACTCATCCTGCGAGTCCTCGACGGGCTCGGACTCGCCGAGGGTCTCGGGATCCTGCTCCGCTGCGGAGTCGTCGGCCTCCGGCGCCTCATCGACGGTCTCGTCGGCGGGCTGCTCGTCGGCGTCCACCTGGGGCGCTGCGGTCTGCGGCTGCGAGGAGGCGGAGAAGGAGAGGGAGTCGTCGACACCCTGGTAGGACTCGTCGGGGGTGGAGGACTCTTCGGGGGTAGAGGTCTGGTCGCTCATCGGCGGGTACCTGCCTTCCTGGCGGCGTGGAACTGATCGGTCACGGTGCGTTGCGTGGTGCGGGCCAGCCCGCGGCTCACACGTCGGGAACCGTGAAGGCGATCCTGGAGAGCCAGCTGAACACGGAGTCGAGGCCGAAGATCAGAAGGATCATGAAGACGACGAACAGCAGAACCGTGATCGAGTACAGGACCAGCTCCCGACGGGTCGGGACGACCACCTTCCGGAGCTCCGCGATGATCTGGCGGATGAACAGACCGATGGCCAGGAACGGGTTCTTCGACCCGGAGCCCTGGGCGTCGGCACCGGTGGGCGTCGACGGGGCGTTCTGGCTGGAGTTCACGTCTGGGCTGTCCGATCTCGTCGAGGTCATCCGCATCCGGTCGGGTGACCCCGACCGGACCGGCAGGGCAGACAGGGCTCGAACCTGCAACCTGCGGTTTTGGAGACCGCTGCGCTACCAATTGCGCCACTGCCCTTCACGAGGACCAGGCCTCATGAGGTCTTCGCACTGCCCCCGGAGGAGCATCGTGATTCTGACCAGCGACCAGCATACAAGCCGCAGGGACCTCGTGCGAATCGGCTGGCAGCAGATCACATCACATCTGCTCCAGGAACGGTCCCCCAGCGTTCTCCCCCGCCGTATTCCCCCGTGTCCGAATGGGGTCGGACCTGGCGACTGATCGCGTGCTCTGCCACGATAGGCGGGTGACCAACGACGATGCCAGCATCTCCGCGACCAGCCCGCACACCCCTCAGCACGCCCGCATCTCGCAGCAGGTCGGAGCGATCCAGCCGTCGGCGACCCTTGCGGTCGATGCGACCGCGAAGGCGCTCAAGGCCGCCGGTCGGCCGGTGATCGGCTTCGGTGCCGGCGAGCCGGACTTCCCCACCCCGCAGCACATCGTCGACGCCGCGATCGAGGCGGCGCAGGATCCGCGCAATCACCGCTATTCGGCCACCGGGGGCCTCCCGGAGCTGCGCGAGGCGCTGGCCGAGGCGTTCTCGGGCACCACCGGTCTGGAGATCCAGCCCTCCCAGGTGCTCGTCACCAACGGTGGCAAGCAGGCCGTGTTCCAGACCTTCGCGACCCTGCTGGACCCGGGCGACGAGGTGCTGCTGCCGGCCCCCTACTGGACCACCTACCCCGAGGCGATCCGGCAGACCGGAGCGGTCGAGGTGCCGGTGCTGGCCGGGGTGGACCAGAATTATGTGCCGACCATCGACCAGCTCGAGGCGGCCCGCACCGAGCGCACACGCGCCCTGGTGCTCTGCTCCCCCTCGAACCCCACCGGGGTGGTGCTGACCCCCGAGCAGGTCACCGAGATCGGGCGCTGGGCGCTCGAGCACGGGATCTGGGTGGTCACCGATGAGATCTACCAGTCCCTCACCTACGACGAGATGCCCTTCACCTCGGTCCTCAAGGCGGTGCCCGAGCTCGCCGAGACCACAGTGCTGCTGGGTGGGGTGGCGAAGTCCTTCGCGATGACCGGCTGGCGGGTGGGCTGGATGGTCGGCCCGGCCGACATCATCAAGGCGGCGACCAACCTGCAGTCCCACCTCACCTCGCACGTCAACAACATCGCCCAGCGGGCGGCCCTGGCGGCGCTCACCGGCCCCACTGAGCCCGTCGAGCAGATGCGCGAGGCGTTCGATCGTCGACGTCGCCTGATCGTGGAGAAGCTCTCCGCGGTACCCGGGTTCACGGTCCCCACCCCCACCGGCGCGTTCTACGTGTTCCCGGATGTCTCCGGAGTGCTCGGCCGCGAGATCCGCGGGCGGAAGATCACCACCTCGGCAGAGCTGGCGGCTGTGATCCTCGAGGAGGCGGAGGTCGCCGCGGTGCCGGGTGAGGCCTTCGGCGCCCCTGGTCACCTGCGCTTCTCCTACGCCCTGGCCGATGAGGACATCGCCGAGGGCATCGACCGGGTGGCAGCGCTCCTGGCCGGATGAGTCCGGCCGATGGTGCTGGCCGCGATCTCGCGGCACTGCCCAAGGCGCACCTGCACCTGCATTTCACGGGGTCGATGCGCCAGCGGACGCTCCTGGAGCTAGCGGACGAGCGGGGCATCCGACTGCCCCGCTCGCTCACCGACGACGTCGCGCTGCAGGTCGAGCCCACGCGCCGCGGCTGGTTCCGCTTCCAGCGCCAGTACGACGCGGCGCGGGCGGTGGTCGATTCCGAGTCGGCCATGCGCCGGATCCTGCACGAAGCGGCCGAGGACGATGCTGCCGAGGGTTCCGGGCGGCTCGAGCTGCAGGTGGACCCCACCAGCTATGGGCCCTTCGTCGGCGGTCTGACCCCGGCGATCGAGATCGTGCTGGACCAGGCCGCCCGTTCCGAGCAGGAGACGGGGGTGAGCATCGGGATCGTCATCGCCGCCTCCCGCACCCGTCACCCCCTGGATGCGCGGACCCTCGCCCGGCTGGCGGCGCGGCACGTCGGCCCGGTGGTCGGCTTCGGTCTCTCCAATGACGAGCGGCGCGGCACCACTGCAGACTTCGCGCTGGCCTTCCGGATCGCTCGCGACGCGGGGCTGATGTCGGTGCCGCACGGTGGGGAGCTGCTGGGACCCGAGCATCTGGAGGACGTGGTGGAGCATCTGCACCCGCACCGCCTGGGCCACGGGGTGCGCGCCGCAGAGGACCCGGCTCTGCTGGAGCGGGTGGTCGAGGCCGGGATCGGTCTGGAGGTGTGCCCCGCCTCCAACGCCTCGCTGGGGGTGGTGGAACAGGCGGCCGACGTTCCGCTGCGCCGCCTGGTGGATGCCGGGGCCCAGATCGCCCTGGGCGCCGATGACCCGCTGCTGTTCGGCTCTCGCCTGCTGGACCAGTATGAGACCGCGCGGGAGATCGGCTTCGACGACGCCGAGATCGCGGACCTCGCTGCGTCCTCGATCCGGATCTCGGCCGCGCCGGTCGCGGTGAAGGAGCGCCTGTTGGGCGGGGTGAGGGCCTGGCTGGCCTCCCCTCCGGCAACGTTCTAGGGTCGGCGCATGAGAACTCCGCGCAGGATGCTCCCGCTGGTGGCGGTCGCCGCCCTGGTGATCACCCTGGTGGTGCCCGTCAGCGTCTCCAGCGATCCTGATTTCGACGCGTTCCTCATGACCAGCGCCGGCCAGCCGGGGACCACCGATTCCCTGCCCCTGATGCTCCCGATCTGGGCGATCGTGCTGGTCGCCGCCGCGACGGTGTGGATCCCGCGCTGGCCGGCTCTCTGGGCGGTCGTCGCCTTCGTCGCCGCTCTCACGCTGGTCATCCTGCCGGCGACCCTCGTCCTGGATCCCCCACGGTTGATGTGGGACGGCTGGGATGAGGCGAACAATCGGCCGACCGGAGGAATGGTGGTTGGTCGACCGTTCATCGGCTCGGCCCTGTGGGTGGCGGGCTCCCTCGCCCTGACGGCCTCGGGAGTGCTCGGGATCCTCGACGCGGTGCGGTCGCGGGCGAGGCGCCCTGCTCAGACGCGGTGAGAGCGAGGGCGACGGGGCCAGGGTGGGCACGGTGTTCTCGGTCAGCGGGGAGAAGCAGCCTCGTTCAGAGCGGCCAGTTCCTGCCGCTCCACCCTTCCGGACGCGGCAAGGAGATCACCCGCACGCCGAGCGCAGCGGCCTCGTCGAATCCGGTGGTCACCAGCAGGATCTGGTCCCCCTCGGCTGTCGCAGTCGGCGTCTGCAGACGTGGCCGGCGTGTCAGCGGTCCTGCCCGGCGCCTTCCGAGGGCAGTGCCAGGAAGAACTCCGGGGCGTCGAAGCCATGCTCGGCGAATGCCGCAGCGATCGCCGCCGCGACCTGCGGGGCCTGCTGCGCCTCGACCAGAGCGATGGTCGAGCCGCCGAAGCCGCCGCCTGTCATCCGCGCACCGTGGGCACCCGCCCCCCGCGCGGCCTCGACCGCGACGTCGAGCTGCGGGACGGTCACCTCGTAGTCCTCGCGCAGGGAGTCGTGCGAGGCGTTCAGCAGGGCGCCGAGGTCCGTCACCTGCTCGCGCACGGTGCCGGCGGCGAGCAGGGCGTCGAACTCCCGCACCCGCTGGATCTCGGTGATGACGTGATGGGCGCGACGGCGCACCACCTCGTCGTCGATCCGGGTGAGCTGCTCGTCCAGCTGTGCGGGGTCGACGTCCCGCAGCGTCGGCACGCCCAGGGCCTGCGCCGCGCGCTCGCTGTCCGCACGGCGTGCCGTGTACTCGCCATCGACATGGGAGTGCTCGGCGCGGGTGTCCGTGATCAGCAGGGCGAGGCCCTGCGAAGCGAGGTCCCACGGCACCGGACGGGTGGAGAAGTCACGGCAGTCTAGGAAGAGGGCATGCCCCTCGCGTGAGAGCACCGAGGCGGACTGGTCCAGACCGCCGGTGGAGGCCCCGGCGAAGTCGGTCTCGGCGGTGATCGCAGCCCGCACCCGGTCCAGCGGCTCGGTGCCGAGGCTCAGCAGCGCCTCGATGGCCTCGGCAGCGGCGCATTCGAGCGCCGCGGAGCTGGAGAGCCCGGCACCCAGCGGCACCTGACCGTCGATCATGATGTCCATCCCGCGGGTCGAGGCCCCCGAGATCCGGGAGCGCAGCGCCCACAGCACACCCGCCACATAGGCCGGCCAGCCGGTGACAGCCTCGGGCGTGAGCGCACGCGCATCGATGTCCAGGACCGTCTCGTCCTGCGCCGAGCGCACCCGCAGCCGATCCGTGGGGGTGCGCGCCGCCGCCGCGAAGCAGCGGTGCGAGATCGCCATCGGCAGGCACAGCCCGTCCTGGTAGTCGACGTGCTCGCCGATGATGTTGACCCGGCCGGGCGCGGACCACACTCCGTCGGGCTCGTAGCCGAAGGACTCGATGAACAGCTGTGCGGCGTGATCCGCGGCCTCCGAGCGGTCCGGGGCGGCGGACAGCTCGACCGCGGCCGGATCTGCTCCGAGTCGCGCAGCGGCGGCGGGAGAAGCGGCAGAGATCATGGGGGTTCCTTCCGAAGCGGTGAGGAGCCGGCGGCGCAGCGGGAAGCGCGCCCTGTCCGGCTCGGCGTCCGAGAGTCTAACCGTCATCTCGACAAGAGCCGAGGAGCAACGTTCAGGGACGCACCGCGAGGCACGCCGCCGACGGAACAGGGATCGGCTCCCCCACCACCTCGAGCCGCTCCCCCGCGCGCCTGAGCACATCGATGCAGTCCCCTTCCTGCGCGGCGACCAGGATCAGTTCGCCCCACTGGGTGAAGTGCCGCGGATGCGCCCCGACCTCGATCTCCGCCACCAGCTGCGGCCGCATCATGGCCAGCGAGAGCAGGGAGAGCGTGTCCGGGCCCCGGTTGGCCACCACCAGCAGCGACTCCTCTGCCGCGAGCTCGATGTGGGAGAGCGCATTGGGACCCTCATGACTGCTGGCCGGGGTCATCGAGCGCACGCTCCAGCGATGTCCGGCCCGCGGGTCCCGGCCGGCGGCACCACGGGTGAGCTGCGGTGCGGGCTCGTCCCGGGATGCGGTGGCGACCATCCCCGAGAGCTCGCAGGCGATGTAGAGCTGCTCCGATTCGTGGTCCGGGGCGAGATGTCGTGGTCCGCTGCCCCGCCGCAGCGGGATCTCCCCGCTGAGGTTGATCATTCCCTCCACGTCCTGGCGGTAGAGCAGCACCCGATCCAGGCCGAGATCCGGCACTGCGAGCACCTCGGTACCGGGCAGCGGGACCACCTGGTGCGGATGCGGGTCCTCTCCGTCGCTGTAGTCGTGATGGTCGTCCAGATCGATCTGCTCGAGGGGGACGCCGTCCGCATCCAGCCGCACCGTGACGACACTGCCCGCCCCGTACTGCGCGATGACCAGCGTGGACCGGTCCGTGCCGAAGCTCAGATGACAGCCCCCGGAGCCGTCCACGGCAAGCTCTCCGAGCACCTCCGCCGCGCACCCGTCGGCGCTCACCCGCACCGCGGCCACCCGGGTGGGGTCCCCTTCGAGCACCGCGTACAGCAGCGTGCCGTCCTCGTTCCAGAGCACGAAGGAGGGATCGGCGAGATCCACCACCGCCAGCTGCTCCACCGCAGGCACGGCGTGGGGATCCTCGAGGGTGAGCTTCAGCAGGGTCAGACCCGGGCCGCGGCCCGTGCCGCTGCGCGAATATCCGCCGACGGCGATCTGTGCGGTGGCGCTCACGGCGGTGGTGCTCAAGGCGGTGGTGCTCACGAGGGCTCCTCGGGGTCGGTGCGCCGCCGCGAACCGTCCTCGAGGTCCGAGGGCGGATCGAGATCCGCCAGGAAGGACGGGTCCTCGAACATCGTGGAGGACAGCGCTGTCATCTCGCCGGTCATCGTAGACGGCTCGATCACCGGCGCGCCACGACGACGCCGCTGCCCGCGCGAGCCCAGAGAGAGGCGGCGGCGGCGCAGCGTGGTGAACGGCGAGGAGATCGCCGGGGTGTACGCGATCCCGGTGCGGCGGATGTAGGGCATCAGGCGCGAGGCGAGCAGCTGCCCCAGCACCACCCCGGCCGCGATCGAGACCGCGATCTCGGCGGCTCCCAGCAGATCGGCGACGCCGGTGCCGAGATCATCGCCCAGCCCCAGCAGGCCGCGGTAGATGAGGCTGCCGGGGACCAGCGGGATCACGCCGGCCATCACGAAGGCGAGGGACGGGGCGCGCAGCCGATCTGCGAGCGCCGTGGAGACCATGCCGGTGCCGAAGGCCGCCAGGGCGACGGCGACGGTGCGGTCCAGCAGCAGGCCGGACAGCAGATGCGCGAGGATCCCGGAGCCCCCAGCGACCAGCGCCGCGAACAAGAGCAGCCGGGCGGGCACCTGCGTGCCGACCCCGTAGCCGAGCCCCATGCCCAGCCCGGAGATGATCACCACCACCGCTGTGGTGAGGGTGAGGGGAAGGGCTGCGCTGACCGAGATATCCGCGCCGACCAGGTCGGCGAGCAACATGCCTCCGCGGACCCCGGCCACGAGGCCGACGGTGAGCATCAGCGCTTCGAGCATGCGTCCGGCCGCGGTGACATACCAGCCGGTGACCGCGTCCTGGACGGCGCTGATCGAGCTCAGCCCGGCCAGCTGCACGATGATGCAGGAGATCACCACCGTCGAAGGGTTCGCGCTCTCATCGAGCAGGGCCACGAGCACTGCGCCCCCCACCGCGATGAAGCCCCCCAGCACCTGGCTGTAGAAGGGCGGGATGTTCCATCGCGCCAACAGCTCGCCGATCGCGATCAGCAGCCCGGCGGAGAGGGTCGCCGCAAGCACCACGAGGCTGCCCGCTCCGAAGAAGAGCGCCGCGGCCCCGCCCATGACGGCGAAGCCGGCGACCACCAGGGGGATGCGGTACAGAGGCTGGCGCTGCGGGATCGCGGAGGCCTGACGGCGCGCCTCGTCCAGCGGCAGCTCTCCGGAGAGGTAGCCGTGGGAGATGTCCTCGAAGGCGGCCAGCCGGGCGAAGTCCTGCACCCGTTCGCTCGCGGAGCGCACCCTGGTGAAGGGAGTGGCGGATTCGTCCGCCAGGTAGGAGATCGTCACCTCGTTGAACGTCACCTGCACCGAGACGTTGCGACGACCGGAGGAGCTGGTCACCCGCAGCACGGTCGCCGTGACCTCGGAGGCCGCGGCGCCGTTGGTGAGCAGGCCCTCGCCGATCCTCATGGCGAGGTCGAACACGGCATGGAGCCGGGTGGAGTCGGTGGGCACCCACCGATCGTGCCACACGCGCCGGGACCTGGAACACTCCGCGGGCCGCTTGACGCCTCACAGCCTGACGCTTCACCGCGCCGACCGGTCCGCGCGGTGCTGCTGCGCCGCGGCGCAGCACGTCCGTCAACGAGGAGGACCGCAGTGACGTCAGCGGAGAGCTGGCGTCAGCGGAGACGTCAGCGGAGAGGTGGCGTCAGGCCGGAGGTCAGAGGTTGGGCGAGGCGGACAGCACAGCAAGGGAGATGGCGAGCAGCAGCAGCACCACCACGTCCAGCCCTCGGGAGCGGACCGCGAGCGCCCCGACCGCCCGCACCGGAAGCACCGCTCTCAGCACGGCGAGCACCCCCAGCAGCGCGGCCAGCAGCAGCCCGGCCAGCGGCACGGAGGCGAGCACGGCGATCGCCACGACCGCACCCAGTGCGCACAGGGCAAGAGTCAGCACCGCCTGCCGCTGGAAGGCGGCGGCGAGGGTGGTGGGGGAACGACGCTCGGACACGGACCCATCGTACGGTCCACGCCGTACGGTCCTCGCGTCGGCCCCGACGCGGCTACCCTGGCCGTGGTCGGCAGCGCCGTCGACCGCAGAGCGACCTGGAGGACTCCTTCACATGACCATCCCCGGTGCGATGACCGGTACTGCGACCCGCACGGAGCATGATCTGCTCGGCGATCGCGAAGTGCCCGCCGATGCCTACTACGGTGTCCAGACCCTGCGTGCGCAGGAGAATTTCCACATCACCGATGTGGCGCTGAGCCACTTCCCCCGACTGATCGAGGCACTCGCCCAGGTCAAACGGGCCACGGCCCGCGCGAATCACGGTCTCGGAGCGCTCGATGACGAGCGAGCGGCCGCTATCGAGCAGGCCTGCTCCGAGATCGCCGGCGGTGAGCTCCACGAGCACTTCGTGGTGGACATGATCCAGGGCGGCGCCGGCACGAGCACCAACATGAATGCGAACGAGGTGATCGCGAACCGGTCGCTGGAGATCCTCGGTCACGCCAAGGGCGAGTACGAGCACCTCCATCCGAACAACCACGTCAACCTCTCCCAGTCCACGAACGACGTGTACCCCACCTCGCTGCGGCTGGCGATCCTGCTGACGTTCCCGGCTCTGGTGGACTCGATGGAGCATCTGATCTCCACCCTCCGCACCAAGGGCGCGGAGTACTCCGAGATCCTGAAGATGGGTCGCACCCAGATGCAGGACGCGGTCCCGATGACCGTGGGCCAGGAGTTCAACGCCTGGGCCACCACGATCGAGGAGGACGTCGAGCGACTCACCCGCACCGCGTCGGCGTTCCAGGAGATCAACCTCGGGGCCACCGCGATCGGGACCGGCATCACCACGGATCCGCGTTACGCGCAGCGTGCCACCGAGGAGCTCTCGTCCCTGACCGGCATCGACTTCATGGTCTCGATCGACCTCGTCGAGGCCACCAGCGACACCGGCGCGTTCGTGACCTTCTCCGGGATCCTGCGCCGCATCGCGGTGAAGATCTCCAAGATCTGCAACGACCTGCGCCTGCTGTCCTCGGGCCCGCGGGCCGGCTTCCACGAGATCAATCTGCCCGCGGTGCAGCCGGGCAGCTCGATCATGCCGGGCAAGGTGAATCCGGTGATCCCGGAGGTCGTCAACCAGGTCGCCTTCGAGGTGATCGGCAACGATCTCACGGTGGCCTTCGCCGCCGAGGGCGGGCAGCTGCAGCTGAACGCCTTCGAGCCGGTCATCGCGTTCAACATCCTCGAGTCCACGCGCATCATGACCCGGGCGATGAACACGCTCGCCGATCGCTGCATCGCCGGCATCACCCTGAACGAGGACATCCTGGAGGACCACCTGCGCCGCTCGATCGGCGTGGTCACCGCGCTGGTGCCGGTGATCGGCTACGCCGCCGCGACCGATGTGGCCGCCACCGCCCTGGACACCGGCCGTCCCGTCGCCGATCTGGTGCTCGAGCGAGGCCTCCTGGACGAGACCCGGCTGAAGGCACTGCTGTCCCCGGCCTCGATGACCCGCCCGCACCGCACCACCCCCACCGGCACCCTGCCGGCGCTCTCGGAGGAGTGGCTGGACTCGGGGGAGATCGCCCGCCTGCCCGAGGAGCCGATCACGGAGGGCTGACTCCCATCGCTCCCCTCGCCCTTCCCCCGCCCCTCACTCTCGACCGCGACACGCCGACCGAGAACACCGGCTCCGTCCCCGAACGGGAGCTGCCGGTGTTCTGGGCTGGCGTGTCGGTGCGTGCGAGTGCGGGAGGGGTGCGTGCGTGCGCGCACGGTATATGCGGGCGCGCCGAGGGAGCATCAGCTCACTCGTCGGCCTCTTCCATCTTGCCGCGCATGACGAGCTTGGGATCGGGGAGCCCGACGACCTCGTGGTCCTTGTCCTCGTACTCGAACTGCGAGAGGAAGTAGCGCATCGCGTTCAGCCGCGCCCGCTTCTTGTCGTTCGAGCGGATGATGGTCCAGGGCGCGTACTTCTTGTCCGTGCGGCGGAACATCTCCTCTTTCGCCTCGGTGTACGCCTCCCAGCGGTCCAGGGACTCGAGGTCCATCGGGGACAGCTTCCACCGCCGCACCGGATCCAGCTGGCGGATCGCGAAGCGGGTGCGCTGCTCCTTCTGGGAGACGGAGAACCAGAACTTGGTGAGGTGGATGCCGGAATCGACCAGCATCCGCTCGAAGTAGGGCACCTGGTTCATGAACGTCTCGTACTGCTCGGGCGTGGCGAAGCCCATCACCCGCTCGACTCCGGCCCGGTTATACCAGGAGCGGTCGAACATGACCATCTCGCCATCGGTGGGCAGATGCTGGATGTAGCGCTGGAAGTACCACTGGCCGCGCTCGCGGTCGCTGGGCTTGTTCAGCGCCACCACCCGGGCGGTGCGCGGGTTCATGTGCTCGGTGAAGCGCTTGATGGTGCCGCCCTTGCCGGCCGCGTCCCGCCCCTCGAAGATGATGACCGACTTCTGATCGTTGTCTTCGAGCCAGTACTGGTACTTCAGCAGTTCGACCTGGAGCTTGTACTTCTCGCGCTCGTACTCGTCCCGGTCCATGCGGGTCTCGTACGGGTATCCCTCCTGCCAGGTGTAGACGGGATTGCCCTGAGGGTCGATGAGATCCGGGTCCGGAGTGTGCCCGTCGAGGACCGAGTACCCCTCTTCGCGCAGATGCTCGATGTACTCGCGCAGGCTCTGGTTGTCAGGGATCTTCACGGTCGCTCCTTCGTACGCTGGTGTATGGGTCCAACTCTAGAGGCCCCGCATGTCCATTCGGTGAACTAGAGGGCCCCTCGACATGCGCGATGGGGGCACCGGCGCCCCGCGTGAGCGGGACGCCGGTTCCGCGGGCGCGGATGCCTGCACCGCCCCGGCGAGAGTCCCCGCCGCCGGGGCGGGCGACCGGCTCAGTGCGCGAAGTGGCGCGTCCCGGTGAGGTACATGGTCACCCCGGCTGCACGGCAGGCCTCGATGACCTCCTCGTCGCGGATCGAGCCGCCCGGCTGGACGATCGCGCGCACGCCGGCGTCGAGCAGGATCTGTGCACCGTCGGCGAAGGGGAAGAACGCGTCCGACGCGGCGACCGCACCGCGGGCCCGCTCAGGCACCGCGGCACCGTCGGCGGCCTGTCCCAGGCTGTTCGCACGGGCGACGGCAAGACGGCACGAATCCAGGCGGTTGACCTGGCCCATCCCGATGCCGACCGCTGCGGAGTCCTTGGCCAGCAGGATCGCGTTGGACTTCACAGCCCGCACCGAGCGCCAGGCGAAGGCGAGGTCCGCGAGGGTGGCGGCATCCGCCGCGTCGCCCGCGGCGAGGGTCCACTGCGAAGGATCGTCGCCCTCAGCGGCGATGGTGTCCGCGTCCTGGATCAGCATCCCGCCCCAGATCTCACGCATCTCGACGCTGCGGGAGTACTCCCCCACCAGTCGCAGGATCCGCAGGTTCTTCTTGGTGCGCAGCAGCTCGAGCGCCTCGTCCTCATAACCGGGGGCGAGGATGACCTCGGTGAAGACCGGCTTGACCTGCTGGGCCATGGCGAGGGTGACCGTACGGTTGGTCGCGATGACACCGCCGTAGGCGGAGACCGGATCGGTGCCGTGGGCGCGGGCATGGGCGAGTGCGATGTCCTCGGACTCGTCGGCCACCGCGATGCCGCAGGGGTTGTTGTGCTTGACCACGGCGACGCTCGGACGGTCGTGGTCGTAGGCCGCGCGCACGGCGGCGTCGGCGTCGACGTAGTTGTTGTAGCTCATCTCCTTGCCGCCGAGCTGCTCTGCGCCGGCCAGGCCCGGGGCGCTCTCGTCGGTGACGGCCAGACGCGCCCGCTGGTGCGGGTTCTCGCCGTAGCGCAGGGTCGCGGTGATGCCGAGCTCGGCGGCGTCGGCATCGGAGAGGTCGAGGATGGAGATGTCCTCGTCGTCGTCGAAGGAGCCGTCCTCGTCGGAGTCTGCCTGGTCGTCGGCGCCGGTCGGGGTGTCATCCTCGGCCGTGTCCTCGAGCTGCTCGAGCATCCAGTCGCTGATCGCGTCGTCGTACTCGGCGGTGCGGGTGAAGGCGATGGTCGCGAGCTCCTGGCGCTCAGCGAGGGTGAACCCGCCGGCCTCGGCGGCCTCGGCGGCGATCCGGTAGACCTCCGGGTCGACGACGACGGCGAGGGAGGCGAAGTTCTTCGCTGCGGCGCGCACCATGGTGGGGCCGCCGACGTCGATCTTCTCGATGATCTCGTCGAAGGTGCCCCCGGCGGCGACCGTCTCGCTGAACGGGTACAGGTTCACCACGACCAGGTCGAAGGGTGCGATGTCGTGATCGGCCAGCTGGGTGCGGTGCGCGTCGAGCCGCTGATCGGCGAGGATCCCGCCGTGGATGCGCGGGTGGAGGGTCTTGACCCGGCCGTCGAGCATCTCGGGGAAGCCGGTCACGCTCTCGACGTCGGTGACGGCGATGCCTGCGTCACGGATCGTGGACCCGGTAGAGCCGGTCGACACGATCTCGACGCCGTTCTGCGCGAGGGTGCGGGCGAGGTCGACGATGCCGGTCTTGTCGAAGACGGAGATGAGGGCTCGACGGATGGGGCGGCGTTCTGCGGTGCTCACGGGGCGTGCTCCTGTTCGGATCTGCTGCTGCGGGCACCCAGGCGGTCGATGTCCACGCTCGTCACTCCCCGGTGGTCCCCCACCTTCGCCAGTCGTGTGCCGCCATCCTAGCCGGGGCCCGTAGGCCCCTTCGGCTCAGCCAGCCGCGGTGAGACGCCGCACAACCTCGACCAGCAGCGGCTGCTCGACGGCCTTGATCCGTTCGTGGAGGGTCTCCTCCGTGTCCTCGTCGAACACCTCCACGGCGGTCTGGGCGAGGATCCGTCCGGTGTCCACACCGGCATCGACCTCGATCACGCTGCAGCCGGTGACCTTGACCCCGTGCGCGAGCGCGTCGCGCACCCCGTGAGCTCCGGGGAAGGAGGGCAGCAGCGCGGGGTGGGTGTTGATGATCCGCCCGCCGAAGGCTTCCAGCAGCGGCGGCCCCACGAGCTTCATGAAGCCGGCCAGCACCACCAGGTGCGGGCTGTGCGCCGCGACAGCGGTGACGAGCGCCTGATCCCAGGCGTCGCGGTCCGGATGCGCGGACAGTGACACCACCTCGGTGGGGATGGCAGCGGCCCGGGCATGCTCGAGGCCCGTGGCATCGCGGTCGGCGATCACGGCGACGACCTCATAGGGACAGTCCTCGCCGCGCGCGGCGGCGAGCAGGGCGGCGAGGTTGGAGCCGGTACCGGAGATGAGGACGACGACGGGGAGGCGGTTCACCGCTCCAGAGTAGTCATCGCAGTCCTCCTGCAGCAGCCACGACGAGCTGCGCGGGCCGCATTCCCTCGAACAGGTCAGGACGACGGGTGCGGCTGACGGGTGCGGCTGACGGCTGCAGCCGACAGGTGCGACCGACAGGCCCGGCCGACGGATGCAGCTGACGGGCCCGACTGACGGGTGCGGCCGACGGGTCCGACCGACAGACCCGTTCGACGAGCGCGTGGTGACGAGTCGGCGATAGAGAACCGGGTTGGCCGTGCCTGCGCGCGCGAACGGGCACAATGGACTCGATGAACAGCGACTCCTCCCCCGGCCCGAAGCAGGACCAGGCATCGCGGCGCCGCCCCCGCCTGGTGGGCGGGCTGACCCTGGCGATGCTGGCCTCCTGGCTGCTGATGCTCTCCCCGCTGCCGTATTCGCTGCTGTCCGGAATCACGGGCCTGGTCGCCCTGGGACTGCTGATCCCGGTGATCGTGCTGTCGATCAGGGAACGGCGCTATTCGATGGCGGTGATCGGTGCACTGCTGGGCGTGCCGGCGACGCTGCTGATCATCGCGGGCGCGACACTCAGCATCCTGTTCTACGGACCGATGGCCGAGCTCGAGGAGTGCCGCTCGACGGCGATCACCGAGCAGGCCCGGATCCAGTGCGACGACGCCGCTCAGGGCTCCATGGCCCAGTGGATCAGCGGTCTGTTCGGCGGCTGATCCCCGAGCCGGGCTGCGCGGGGTCCGAGGCATCCTCGGTATCGAGCGACCAGGCATCAGGCTCGAGGTCGGCGCTCGCCTCTGCGCTGGTCTTCCCTGCGCCGGTCTTCCCCGCGTCCGTCTTCCCTGCACGGTTCCGCCCTGCGCCAATCTTCTCAGCGTCGAGCTTCACGGCGTCGGCGGTCGCAAGGATCACGGGCTCGGGGACGTCCTCGACTGCTGAGCTGTCCGCCGACTCCGCCCCGTCCGCCGTCGCAGTGTCCTCGCCACCGGCGTCCTCTCCACCTCCGGCGTCCCCACTTCGCTCGGTGCGCTCCGCTGCCTCGACCCGCTCCCGCATGGACCGGAACGCATCGCGGGTCCAGGGGATCAGCGGGGTCGCGAGCACCCCGAGCACGACGGCTGTGGTGAGCACCACGACCCCGATCAGCGGGAGCACCAGGGTGCTCATCTGCGGTCCCAGATGCACCAGGCGCCCGTCACCGATGCCGCCGGTGGACAGACCGGCAAGCAGCAGCAGGGCGACGATGACGACCAGCGGATACGCCACCCAGGCGGTGATCCGGTCGCGCCGCTCGAGGGCGGCGACGTCGCGCACCAGTCGCACCGCCCCCAGCGCCACCGGGATCGCGGGCAGGATCATCAGCACCCAGGCCCACCCGGGGAAGGACCCGGGAGCCGGCAGCGCACCCAGCAGAGGCAGCGCGGGCAACACGCCGGTCTCCGCACCGGCCAGGGAGATGCCGGTGGCCGTCCCGACGCCCACGGTGCCGCCGAGCACCACCGTCAGCGCCCACACCGCGAGCAGCGGCAGCAGGGCGAGCTGGACCAGAGCGAGCACGAGCCCGCCGACGGGGCCGGGGGCGAGGCCGTCGAACAGCGCGGACTGCGCCGGCACGGAGAGCAGGAGCATCACCACCACGACCGCCATGCCGACGCCGAGCAGCCCGGTCACCGCGAGCAGCGCGGAGCGTGCGATATCGCCATACGGTGCGGGCAGCAGGTCCAGGACCCGCACCCCGGGCACCGACTCCGTCGGCTCCCGGCGCAGGGACCACAGCAGCCCGATCAGACCACCGGTCACCGCGACCATCGCCCCGGAGACCACCGCGGAGGTGACCATGGGCGAGGAGTCCGCACTGCGACCGATGCTGGCCACCAGCGCCAGTCCGATCGCATAGACCAGCGCGTACATGCCCAGCGCGGAGCCGACGTCACGCAGCGCGCCGGTGCGCAGCAGGCCGTCGTCCCGCACCGGCCGCAGCGCCCGGCCCACCCGTCGCATGGCGCTGGCGGACAGCAGCACGAGCAGGAGCAACAGGCCGAAGGGGGTCAGCGTCACGGCGCCGTCGATCACCCCGGTGCTCAGCATGATGCCGCCGCCGTGCCCGAGGATCAGCAGGTTCAGGGAGATGATGATCGCGTCGAGCGCGGTCGCGGTCGACGCGGTCCCGGCGACCTGTGCGGCCAGCGCCGGCACCACCACGACGGCGACGGCGATGCCGAGCGAGGTGAGCGCCCCGAGGACACCGCGGACCAGAGGTGTCGCGATGCTTTCGGCGGTGCTGCTCACGTGCTCGCTCCTTCAGGAAGTGAGGGGACGGGGACGCGGGGCCGGGAGCGGCTCCGCACGCCCCTCGGGCGGGGTCGCCGGTCCATGGTCGCACCTCGCAGCAGCGGCTCGGCGCATCTGGCCACGGGACGCGGGTCACGGCCCAGAGCGGCTGCGGTGTCGCATAATGACGGGGATGTCTGCCCCGCTCCATGCCCCCGACGCCCCCGCGGCGACCCTGTTCGTGCGCACCCAGCGGATCGAGGACCCGGTCGACCTGCTCGAGCACGTCCCCGCCGAGGTCAGCGGTGCCTGGATCCGTCACGGCCAGGGAGTGGTGGCCCTGGGCACGGCCTGGTCCGTGCAGACCACCGGCCCTCACCGCTTCACCGCCGCGAGCGCCGCATTCCGCGAGATGGCCGACCGCGCCCGGGTCGATGACGAGGTGCGGGTGCGCACCAGCGGGCTGATCTCGCTGGGCAGCTTCTCCTATGCCGACGCCTCGCAGCGCCCCTCGACGCTGATGGTGCCGCGCGCTCTGCTCGGCGTGCACGACGGCGAGGCCTTCCTCACCGTCGTCGGCGTCGACGAGGAGCCCTCGCTGCCCACCTCCTGGCGGGACCTCTTCCCCTCGCCCCCGGTGTCCGCGGCGGGCCCCGACCAGTTCGACCTGGAGGCCGACCACACCCCGGAGGAGTACCAGGCGCTGGTGCAGGAGGCGATTCTCGAGATCCACGCGGGCCGCGCCGCGAAGGTGGTGCTCTCCGAGCGGACCACCGTGCGCAGCCGCGTCCCCCTCGAGCCTGCGGTGCTGCTCACCCGGCTGGCCCGCGCCTATCCGAGCACCTGGGTGTATCACCTCGAGGATGTGGTGGGCGCGAGCCCCGAGATGCTCGCCCAGACCGAGGACGGCCGGGTCTTCTCGCGGGTGCTGGCCGGCTCCCGCCCGGTGGCCGACGACGGCGAGCTCGACGAGGTGGACCGCCGCGCCTTCCGCGCCGATGCGAAGGAGCGCTCCGAGCATGCCTTCGCCGTCGATTCCGTGGTGGACCGGCTGGCCGGCCTGGCGGAGGAGATCGAGGTCTCGCCTGAGCCCTTCGTGCTGCGCCTGCCGGGACTGGAGCATCTCGCCTCGGACGTCTCAGCACGGCTGCGGAACGGCACCACGAGCCTCGATGTGGCCTCGCGCCTGCACCCCTCGGCTGCGGTGTCCGGCACGCCGCGGGAAGAGGCCGACGAGATCATCGCGCGGCTCGAGCCCCAGGACCGCGGCGGCTACGCCTCTCCGGTGGGCTGGATGGACGCCCGCGGGGACGGGCAGTGGGCGATCGCGCTGCGGATGGCGCACCTGGTCGATGACCGGACGGTGGTGATGCAGGCCGGTGGGGGCCTGGTCGCCGCCTCGGATCCCGTCTCCGAGCATGCTGAGGCGCTCGCGAAGTGTCGGCCGATGCTGCGCGCCCTGCGCGGAGAATCCTCCGCCTGAGGCTCAGGAGGGACGCACCCCGAGGGTGACCTCGAGCGTCTGCACGGCACCATCCCGCACCACCTCGAAGCGGTGCGTCGAATCGATCTCGAGCCCGCGCACCACGCCCGTGAGCGCCGCGGCACCGCCGACCGGGACGTCGTCGACCTCGATGATGAGATCGCCTTCCCGCAGATCGACCTCGGAGGCGGGACTCTGCTGCTCGACGCTGACGACCTCGGCCCCACGATGGGTCGCTCCACCCTCCGAGGAGGATCCATCCTTGCTGGTCACTCCGAGGAAGGCGTGCTCGGCGGTGCCATCTTCCTGGAGCTGGCGGGCGATCATCGTCGCGGTGTTCGACGGGATCGCGAAGCCCAGTCCGATGCTGCCGGCCTGACCGGAGGCGTTGGGGATCCCGGCGATCGCGGTGTTGATCCCGATCACCTGGCCGGCGGCGTCCACCAGCGGGCCGCCGGAGTTGCCGGGGTTGATCGCGGCATCGGTCTGGATCGCGGACGAATAGGTGGTGTCGGACCCGTCGGACTCCTCCCCGGAGGCGGTGACCGGACGGTCCAGGGCGGAGACGATGCCGGTGGTGACCGTGTTCCGCAGTCCCAGCGGGGTGCCCAGCGCCATCACCGGCTGCCCGACCTCGACCGTCGTCGAGTCGGCGAAGGCGGCGGGCTGGAGGTCCCCAGGCGCGGAGTCCATCCGGAGCACGGCGAGGTCCGTGATGGAGTCGGTGCCGACGATCGAGGCCGGGTAGCTGAGCCCGTCGCTCGTGGTGACCTCGACGCCCTGGGCTCCATCGACGACATGGTTGTTGGTCAGGATCGTGCCCTGCTCGTCGAGGATCACGCCGGTGCCCTGGCTGGTGCCGCTGCCGGTGGAGACGTGGATCGCCACCACACTGGGCCCGACCAGCTCGGCGATCCTCGCCCAATCAGCGTCCTCGCCGCTGGACAGCGCGGCCGGTCGGGCCTCGGCGCTCGAGACGGGGGCCTCCTGCACGATGGGGGCGAGATCGGAGCCGCTGAGCTGGTCGTAGGCGACCACTCCCCCGAGCGTCGCCCCGCTGGAGAGCAGCATCCCGAGCGCCACCAGACCGGTCACCCCGCCCCAGCCCGGCCCGCGACGCGACGGAGCAGGTGCTGGTCCAGGAGCAGGCGCAGCTGCACCGCTCATGACGGTGCCGGCGGTGGCGGCGGTGCCTGCGGGGTCAGGGGTCGAGACGGCGGGGATCGCGGTGGTGGGAGTGGCTGCAGCGGACACGGCTGCAGGGTTCGACACCTCGGCAGTGGCCGAGGGGGAGGTGCCCTGATCGGTCCGAGAGTCGGGAGCCAGAGGGTCGGAAGCCGGAGACTCTGACTGCCAGGGCTGCCCGGAGGCGGAGAAGTGATCATCCTCGTGCGAAGCGCGCTCGTCCTTCATGGGGTCCATATCAGCATCCCTGTTCAAGAGTTCCTCGGGATGCTGCTGGATGTCTCCTGGACGACCAGAACGCGCAGACCGTGGGCCGGCTCGGCCAGAGCGGCCGGGAGCGTCTGAGGGGTGACCTGCTGGGTTGTCGCCCCGAGCGCAGCGGCCGCGGCGGTGATATCGACCCCGTGCGGGGTCGTGAAGAAACGTCGCAGCAGCGCGGGCGGGGCCGCGGCATGCTCGAGTCCGGAGAAGATCCGGCCGCCGCCGTCATCGACCACGATCAGGTCCAGCTCTGGAGTCTCCTCCTCCGGTCCGATGATCAGCCCGGTGAGGTCGTGCAGGGCCGTGAGGTCGCCGACCAGCGCCCGCACGCGTCCGGGAGCGTCCCGCGTGTCGGGGGCCCGCTCAGCCGGCTGAGCCGGCTGCGCCGATTGCGCCAGCTGGGCCTGCAGGGCCTGCAGGGCCAGGGCGATGCCTCCGGCCATCGCGGCGGTGCCGTCGATACCGGCCAGACCACGATTGGCGATGACCCGGGCCGCGCTCGGGCCTGCGTGCTGTTCGAGGTCGCGGATCAGGCTCGAGGAGCCGAGCACCAGCACGTCCTCTGGGCCGGAGGCTTCCCAGACGGCGAGCGCGGCGTGCTGCTGCCAGGTCATCGGCAGCGCCGCTGCGGCAGCGGTGGCCGCCTCTGCCCAGGCCGCCAGCCGCTCGGTGCGCCGTGTCTCGTCCACGGGGAGCGTCTCCTGCCCTACCGCGGCAGGGACCACGAGTCGCGCCCGGCGGGCGACGTCGGGCCAGTCCAGGTGCGGATCCACCACGATCACCTCGACGTCCTCGGCCCCGAGCAGGGCGCCGACGACGGGACGGGAGAGCGTGGGATGGCCGAAGACGATCGCCCGCTGCGGTCGCAGCAGATGCTCCGGATCAGCCATCACGGCGCGCAGCTGCGCGGGATAGCGGGGCACCAGGCTCACCCCGTGGAGCGCACCGGAGCTCGGTTCGGCCAGGAGCGGCAGCTGGTGGCGGGCAGCGAACTCGGCGGCGGAGGGACCTGCGCCGTCCCCTGCGACGACCACCGTGCGGTCATCGACCGGCACCGGCTGCGGGGCAGGTGCCACCGGGTGGGCGCGGTGGGTGAGCACGATCCGCTCACGGGAGGGTTCGGAAGCGCTCCGGGTCGAGTCGTGGTCCGGTGAGTCACCGGCCTGTGGGCGCGGCACCAGCGGGTCCCGGAAGGAGAGATTCAGGTGCACCGGGCCCGGATGTTCCGCCGTCGCCGCGGCCAGCGCCCTCGCAGCGGTGGAGACGGCGGTGCGCAGCTCGAGGGGGCTCGCCTGGACGGCCGCAGGAGCCGGCAGGTCCACGGCCAGGCGCACCAGGGAGCGGAACATCCCGGCCTGCCGGGTGGTCTGATTGGCACCCACCTCCCGCAGCTCGGCGGGACGATCCGCAGTGAGCACCAGCAGCGGGATCCGGGAGTGGTGGGCCTCCATCACCGCGGCATGCAGGTGCGCGGTGGCGGTGCCCGAGGTCGTGACCACCGCTGCCGGATGCGCCGGGTCCTGACGGCTCAGCCCGAGCGCCGTGAAGGCCGCCGCCCGTTCGTCGATCCGCACGTGAGCGCGGATCCTTTCCGCGTTCCCCTCCACGGCCAGGGCGTAGACCAGCGGGGCCGATCGGGAGCCGGGGGCGATCACAGCCTCGCGCACGCCGAGCGCTGCCAGCGCGCTCCAGAGCGCCACGGACTGGTCGACCGCCCCGGAGCCTGTGGGCACGGGGGCGTCGATCCACGCGGGCGGGGTGGTCAGGGAGGTTCGCTCAAGCACCCCGTCAGCGTAATGCGCGCGGGGTCAGCACCGCGGCGAGCGTCGAGTCAGAGCTGCGCGGTGCACGCCTCGAGGCGCTGCTCCCAGCGGGCGGTGAGCTCGGCGCCCGCGGCGTGGCGCTCCAGCAGCTCAGGAGCCGGCTCGGGGCGGTCCACGGGCAGGACACCCTGCGCCGCGCGGAGCGGCTCGTCGACGAGATCGCCGGTGAGCAGCGTGGCGGTGGCGAGACCGCAGGCATAGGGCAGCTCCGGCAGCGCGGCGGCGAGGGCGAGGCCGGCGCTGAGTCCCACGCTGCTCTCGAGCGCGGAGGAGACCACCACCGGCAGGCCGGCCTGTTCGGCCAGCTCCAGGCAGCGCTGCACTCCCCCGAGGGGCTGGACCTTCATCACCAGCAGGTCAGCGGCCTCGGCGCGGGCGACGAGCAGCGGGTCCTCGGCGCGGCGCACGGATTCGTCTGCGGCGATGGGAATGCCGAGGGCGCGGCGCAGGGCTGCGAGGTCCGCAAGCTCGGCGCAGGGCTGCTCGGCGTACTCGAGACCGCCGGCGGCGCGCTCCAGCACGGGCAGTGCTGTGAGTGCCTCCTCGAGGGTCCAGGCGGCATTGGCGTCGATCCGCAGGCGGGCGGCGGGGCCCATCGCGTCACGCACCGCCTCGAGCCGCTCGGCGTCCTCGGCGAGGGTCGATCCCGGATCGGCGACCTTGATCTTCGCGGTGCGGGCTCCGCCGACGGTCGCGATGCGATGGGCGAGCACCGCGGGGACCACGGGGATGGTCGCGTTGACCTCGATCTGGTCGCGAAGCGGGGCGGGGCGTTCGGTGGTGGCGTCGGCGAGCGCGGCGCGCAGCCAGGCAGCGGACTCCTCCGCGTCGTAGTCCCAGAACGGGGAGAACTCCGACCATCCGGCCGGGCCGTGCAGCAGCAGGCCGTCGCGCTCGGCGATGCCGCGGAAGCGAGTGGTCATGGGGATCGACCACGCGTGGACGCGATCGATGCCGCGCTCGCGCAGGGCGGAGGGGATTCTCATGCCCTCGAGGGTAATGAGGTGGCGGCGTCGAGACCAAGCCGAGAGGATGGCACCGTGACCGCGCCCTTCCTCCCGGACTCTCCCACACCCTCCGCCCGGCCTCTTCCTCCGGACCCAGCCCACGGCTACCGGCTGCGTCCCGTGCGCACGGACGATTCTCCTGACCTCCTGGAGGCCTACCGCTCCGCGCCGGACATGGCCCGGCAGGGCACCGTGACCACTCTCGAACAGGCTCGGGAGCAGACGGCGTGGCTGCTGTCCTCTGAGCGCCGGGCGACCGCGATCGTCGATGGGAACGACGTTCTCGTGGGCCTGGTCGCGATCAGCATCGACGAGGAGAACCGGAACGGCTGGTTCTTCTACTGGCTCCATGCCGCGCACCGCGGGAGCGGATTGGCTGCCCGGGCGGCGGCAGCGGTCGCCGATTGCGCGCTGGCGCCGTCGGCCTTAGGAGGGTGGGGGCTGGAGCGCCTCGAGCTCGGCCACCGCGCGAACAATCCCGCCTCCGGCGCCGTGGCCCGCGCGGCGGGTTTCGTTCACGAGGGCACCGAGCGGGGGAAGTTCCTCATCGACGGGGAGCGCCTGGACGTGCTGACCTACGGCCGGCTCGTCGGCGATCCTCAGTCGACGGCGGCCGGACTACCCTGGCTTCCATGACCACCCCGCCTGCTCCGCTGCCCCGTCGGGTCTCCGACACCTTCGATCCGCACCTCTGGCGGGAGGTGCCCGCGAGCGAGCACGGCGGGCCCGCGCTGACCGACCTGACCTACCATCGGGCGGTCCAGCGGATCGAGTCCGCCGATGGGGAGCGCACCGAGCGGGACCTGCCCACCGTGCGGATCGCCTTCGACCGCCCCGAGGTGCGCAACGCCTTCCGCCCACACACAGTCGACGAGCTGTACCGGGCGCTGGACCATGCGCGGCTGGACACCGGCGTGGGCGTCATCCTGCTCACCGGCAACGGCCCCTCTCCCAAGGACGGCGGCCATTCCTTCTGCTCTGGCGGGGACCAGCGGATCCGGGGCCGCGCAGGCTACGAATACGCGGCGGAGGAGGAGTACGGCGACACCGCGCAGGTGCGGACCGGCTCCTCCGGCCGGCTCCACATCCTCGAGGTGCAGCGCCTGATGCGCACCATGGGCAAGGTCGTCATCTCGCTGGTGAATGGCTGGGCTGCGGGCGGTGGGCATTCTCTGCACGTGGTCTCGGACCTCTCGATCGCCTCCCGCGAGCACGCCCGGTTCAAGCAGACCGATGCGAACGTCGGCTCCTTCGACGGCGGCTACGGCTCCGCCTATCTCGCCAAGCAGGTGGGTCAGAAGCGGGCCCGGGAGATCTTCTTCCTCGCCGAGGAGTACTCCGCCCAGGACGCCTACGACTGGGGCGCGGTCAACCGCGTGGTCGATCACGCTCAGATCGAGAATGTGGCGCTGGAGATGGCGGCGACCATCGCCACCAAATCCCCGCAGGCGATCCGGATGCTGAAGTTCGCCTTCAATCTCGCCGATGACGGGCTGATGGGCCAGCAGGTGTTCGCCGGGGAGGCGACCCGCCTGGCCTATATGACCGACGAGGCCGCTGAGGGCCGCGACGCCTTCCTCGAGAAGCGAGACCCCGACTGGTCCCACTTCCCCCACCCGCAGGGCTGAGGGAACCGGCGCTGTGATCTCCGCTCCCGCCGTGCACTCCTCACCTGCCGCGCTGCCCTGGCTGGTCCCCCCGGCCTATGATGCCTCTGCCGCCTCGCTGACCGCCCACGTCGGCGCGATCGGCGAGGTGATGGCCGGGCGGGCCCGGCTCTGGCTGGGCCCCTTCGCCCCGCCCACGCAGCTGCCCGCCGGCTTCGAGGACACCGCCCTGGTGGTGCCCACCTCCGGCTCCACCGGCACCGCCAAGGCCGTGGCTCTCACCCGGGAGGCACTGCTGGCCTCGCAGGATGCCACCGCGGAGCTCTTCGCGGCCGACGGCACCGCCCCGCGCACCCGCGGTCATGGCTTCTGGCTGCCGCTGCTGCCGCCCACCCACATCGCCGGGGTGCAGGTGATCGCCCGCGCGCACCGCACGGCGCAGGTCCTCGGCCTGGAGGCCCCGGCACTGCCCGCACCGCTGCCAGATCTGCGCGGTCACTTCGATGCCGCCGCCTTCGCCGAGCTCGCCGGGCCCGTCCTGGAGCAGGCCGAGCAGGCGGGGCTGCCGGCCATCACCTCCCTGGTGCCCACCCAGCTGACCCGGATCGTCACCGGGGTCACGGGCGCCGACGCCCGCGCCCGCGGTCTGCTCAAGCGCTTCGCCGCTGTGCTGGTGGGCGGCGCTGCGACCAGCCCGGACGTCCTCGCCCGGGCTCGAGCGCAGAAGATCGCCGTGCGCACCACCTACGGCTCCTCGGAGACCGCGGGCGGCTGCGTCTACGACCGGGCTCCCCTGCCCGGTGTGGAGCTGCGGCTCGAGCAGCCGGACGCCGCCGGGGCGGGTCGACTCCTGATCTTCTCCCCCACCCTGGCGCTCGGGTATCTCACGGCCGACGGCGGCACCGACCACGGCCCCTTCAGCGCCGGGTCCCCGCGCGGCTTCCGCACCTCGGACCTCGCCGAGCTGGGCCCTGACGGCGGGCTGGCGGTGCTGGGCCGCGCCGATGATGTCATCAACACCGGCGGCCGGAAAGTGCTCCCCCAGGACGTGGAGCGCGCCATCGACCGCTCGTTGATGCTGCGCGGGATGGTGCGCGCGAGCGTCGTGGTGGGGGTCGCGGATCCCGAGTGGGGGCAGCGGGTCGAGGCGCTGGTGGCCCTGGAGCCCGGGATGGACCCGGCGGAGGCGAGCTCCCTGGTGCGCTCGGCACTGCGCACCAGCGAGGTGCCCGCGCACATGATCCCCAAGCGGGTGCACGTGGTCGATGAGCTGCCGCTGCTCGGGATCGGCAAGATCGACCGTGCCGCCGCCCGCCGCCTCGCCGCCGGCTGAGCTGGCGGCCGAGTTGCCGGCCGAGCTGGCGGCTGAGCTGCCGCGCTCGCTGGACCGCCACCTGCTGTGCCGTCGGCCACGGGAGCGGTTCGGTGCTGTGACCGCGGCGTATCCTCGAACGGGCCGTCGCGCGGCGGCCCTCGATCTTCATGAGGAGCACGATGGCCAGCCTGTCGCAGTGGGTGCAGGGCGCCCGACCCCGGACCCTCCCGGCGGCGCTCGCCCCGGTTGCCGCGGGCACCGGTGCCGCGGTGTGGCAGCTGGAGAGCCTGCACGGGGAGGTCGACTGGTCCCTGGTGATCCCGAGGGCACTGCTCGCCCTGGCTGTGTCGTTCTCCCTGCAGGTGGGCGTGAACTTCGCCAATGACTATTCCGACGGGATCCGCGGCACCGACGATGACCGGGTGGGCCCCTTCCGCCTGACCGGCTCCGGCGCCGCGCAGCCCGCGACCGTCAAGCGGGCCGCGATCCTCTCCCTGGCCCTCGGCGGAGTGTTCGGGCTGGCGCTCATCGCCGTGGCCCAGATCTGGTGGGCGCTGGTGATCGGTGCCGCCGCGATCATCGCTGCCTGGTCCTACACCGGCGGGAAGAAGCCCTACGGGTACCTGGGCCTGGGCGAGCTGTTCGTGTTCATCTTCTTCGGCCTGGTGGCCGTCAACGGCACCGCCTACGCGATCACCCAGCAGCCCACCTGGGTGGCGCTGCTGGCCTCGGTCGCGATCGGTCTGCTGGCCGTCTCGCTGATGCTCACCAACAATCTGCGCGACATCCCCACCGACGAGCTCTCCGGCAAGCGCACCCTCGCGGTACGACTGGGCGAGCGCGGCACCCGATGGCTGTACACCGCCACGCTGCTGGTGCCCTTCGTGCTGATGGCGCCGGTGATCGCGGAGCACCTGCCAGCGGCGCTGGTGCTGCTGGCGCTGCCGCTCGCGATCTCTCCGGTGCGCACGGTGCTCCGCGGCGCCGCCGGGCGTGACCTGATCCCGGTGCTGGGGGCGACCGGCCGGCTCGAGCTGGTCTATTCGCTGCTGCTGCTCAGCGGTCTTCTCCTCTGACGTCTCCTGTGCTTTCTCCTCCGACGTCTCCGCTGGCGTCGTCCGGATCCTCGAGGTCCGGCAGCTGCTGCGCGGGACCGGCCGGCTCCTCGGGGTCCGTCCCCGCGGCGTCCAGCAGGGAGTCCTCGTACTCGGCGTCCTCGTCGACCTGCACCCCGCGGCGCTCCACCCGCCGTTCATGGGCGCCCTTCCACCGCATCGCCGCGCCGTCGCGCAGCCGCTCCAGGAAGAGGATCGAGAGCAGCATGGCGATCAGCGCCGCCAGCACCCCGGCCAGCATCACCCCGACGTCGAGCAGGGTCAGCAGCCACCAGATCAGGGCCCACAGGCCCAGGCGGATCACGGCATAGAGCAGGAACTGACGCATGGGTCCAGGGTAGTTCTCCTGCCGGATGCTCTGCGCCGGTGCTCACGACCACCGCCCCCACCTCGCGATCAGGTGCATTGCCTACACTTCGGCCATGGCCCGCGGAATCCTGGCAGTTCTCTCCATCGCCCTCACCGTCTTCGCGCTCGCTGATTGCGTGCAGACGGAGGACGACAAGGTCCGCGGGGTCCCGAAGTGGGCCTGGATCGTGCTGATCGTGCTGCTGCCGTGGGTGGGGCCGATCACCTGGCTCTTCGTCGGCAAGGATCGCTCCCTCAGTGCCGGCGACGCCCAGCCCCTGCGCAAGGGGCCGGTCGCCCCGGACGAGGATCCGGACTTCCTGCGCAAGCTCGACGAGGACATCCGCCGCGAGCGCCGTGAGCGTGGTCGCGAGCAGGGCGAGGACGGTGAGGCCGGGCCCACCGACGCCGGGCCCACCACGGACGACGGGGACCGCGGCGCCTGACGCGCGCCGGGGCTCAGAGCCTTGAGGCTCAGATCCCCGAGTAGGAGTGCAGTCCGTTGATCACCGTGTTGACGATGGTGTAGTTGAAGACCACGGCCACGAATCCGGCCAGGGCGAAACCGGCGGCCCGGCTGCCGCGGAAGCCACCGGTTGCCCGTGCGTGCAGGTAGGCCGCGTAGATCACCCAGATGATGAAGGTCCACACCTCCTTGGGGTCCCAGCCCCAGAAGCGGCCCCAGGCCTCGCGGGCCCAGATCGCCCCGAAGATCAGGGTGAAGGTCCAGCACACGAAGGCCACTGAGTGGATGCGGAAGCTCAGGGCCTCCAGCACCGTCGAGGAGGGCAGGCGGTCCAGCACGTGACCGAACCGGTCCCAATGCTCCGGATGCTCCTCACCGGCGCTCACCTTCTCCACCAGGGCGCGTTCGTGGCGGGCCTGGAGCAGCTGCATGGTGGCGATCACCGCACCGAGGATGGACAGCGCGGTGGCGAGGATCGCGACGCCGATGTGGATGTAGATCCAGTGGGAGTTCTGCAAGCTGGGGGTGAGTGCCGTGGCCGGCACGATCCAGAAGGTCTGCGCGAGCAGCAGCACCAGCAGCACCGGGCTGACCACGAAGGTGCCCAGCACCCGCAGCTCCGTGCGCTTGATGCTGAACACCAGGAACGCGACCATCACCAGGGCGGTGCTGGTGGTGGCGAACTCGTACATATTCGCCCACGGCACCCGCTGGGTGGCGGCCGCACGGGTCGCCACCCCCACCACGTGCAGCAGCGTCGCCGCACCGGCGAGGAGGAAAGCGAACTTCTGCGCGCTCATGGTGCCGGAGGTGTCGCGCGACCCCTCGCCGAGGGCGCCGCCCTCGGTGCCGGCTCGGCTCTCGCCTCCGACGCCGCTGCCCGCGGCGACCGCACTGCCCTCCGCGGCAAGCGCTCCACCCTCCGCGCCCACAGCCGCGGCCTGCAGGGCACGGGCGTTCTCTTTCCGCTCGAGCGCGGCGAGGCGCTCATCGCCGCGGCGCTGCGAGGTCGATGCCAGATCGGCGCCGAAGCCGATCAGGGCGAGCACGTAGAGAACGATCGTCACCACCAGGGCGAGGTTCGAGATCTCCGCCAGCTGCTCATTGATCACTGTGCACTTCCTTCAGGGGAATCGTCCGTGGGGTTCGAGCGGCGGTCGAGGGGGCGAGAGTCGCTCCGCGGTCCACCCTGCTCTTTGTCCTGTGCCTCATACTGCGCCTTATCCGGCGACGTCGCGAGGGTGGAGGCCAGAGCCTGCACGTCATCCGCCAGGGCGGGGTCGTCACTGCGGGCGAGGCCGGCCACCTCGAGCACTGCGCCGTCCGCGGTGGTGCGCACCCGCACCCAGAGGCGGCGGCGTGGGATGAACAGCGACAGGATCAGCCCGCCCACGGCGGTCAGCGCGCTGATCAGCACCCAGCGCTCGAAGGGGTTGTGGGCGACATCGAACGCTGCATAGCGCCGCAGCCCGTCGAAGCTGACGGTGGTGCCGTCGGGCAGCTCGAACTCCTGGCCGGGGTAGAGGCGGATCAGCACCGGGGTGCCGTCCTCCCCCGCCACTGGGGTGAGGGTGGTGACGTCCACCTCGTAGGCGTTCTGCGGGATCCCGGAGTCGAGGCCCAGATCGCCCTGGTGGACGGTCAGCGCGAGCTGTGGGTCCAGGGAATCCGGGTACAGCGAATGGGGGCCCTGCTCGTCGATGGTGCCGGTGGGCAGGAAGTATCCGACCACGGCGGTCTGTTCGGGCCGAGCATCCGGGGCCTTGATCACGAGCTGTGAGGTGTAGCCGACATCGCCCATGGGAACGGTGATGATCGGGCCCTCGGCGACCACGGTGCCCTCGGGGTCGGTGACGGTGACCTCGGGGGCGTAGCCGTTGCCCAGCAGGTACATCGAGGCGCCGTCGATGTGCAGCGGCTTGTTGACCTGCACGGTCTGCGAGCGCTCGGGGTCCCCGGGGGTGGTCACGGCGACGTCGGCTTCGAAGGAGCGGGGCTCGCCGACGTTGCCGGACTCCCCGGGCTGAACGTAGGTGGCGCGGAAGTCCTCGAGGGTGAGGCGGAAGGCCGGCATGTCCCGCTCGTCGAACCAGGCCCCGGACTCGAAGGAGTCGTACTGTGTCAGCGAGTTCGAGAACCCGGTGCCCTCGATCACCGTGATCTGGCCCCGGTAGCTGGTCATCTGCCCACCGGCGATGCAGACCAGCACCCCGACCAGGGCGATGTGGAAGGCCAGGTTGCCGGTCTCCCGCAGCAGGCCCCGCTCGGCGCTTACTGAGCGGGAGGCGGTCTCCTCCCGCACCTCGGTGCGATAGCGCGAGCGGCGCAGCGCATGCTGCGCCTGCTGCAGCAGGGTGTCAGCATCGGCACCGGGCAGCTCGACCCGGGTATGGCCGACGAACCGATTCAGCCGCGAGGGGGTCCGCGGCGGCTTCGAGCGCAGCTGCCGCAGGTGCACGCCGACGCGCGGCACGATGCAGCCGATCAGCGAGATGAACAGCAGCAGGTAGATCGCGGAGAACCACGGCGAGGAGAAGACCTCGAAGAAGCCCAGCGCGTCGAGGAACTCCCCCCACTTGCCGTTCTCCTCGAGGAACTGATCCGTCAGTGCCGGGTTCACGCTGCGCTGCGGGTAGAGCGAGCCGGGCACCGCGGCGACCGCCAGCAGCATCAGCAGGATCAGCGCGGTCTGCATGCTGGTCAGCTGGCGCCAGAGGAACAGCAGCGTGCCGCGCAGGCCCAGGCCGGGCACGGTGACCGGCGCGGTGCCGTCGATCTCGGGCTTGCTGCTCCAGGAGCCGCTCGCCCCGCGAGCGGCAGTGTCCGGAGCAGGAGTGTCCGGAGCGTCGGTGCCAGGGTTGTTCCCGGGCGTCTTCTCGTTCATCACACCACCGGCTCGAAGGTCGCGATCAGGCCCTGCAGCCCGCTCATCCAGGTCGACCACACGCCGGTCATCAGCAGCACCCCGATCGCGATCAGCAGCGCCCCGGAGAGCAGGCCGATGGTGCGCCGGTGGGCGGCGAGCTTCTTGCTCAGGCCCAGTGCCCGCTCGAAGAGCAGCGCGAAGACGATGAAGGGGATGCCCAGGCCCAGCGAGTAGGCCAGTGCCAGCACGGCGCCGCGCAGCGCAGCACCTTCGCCTCCGCCGTCGAGGGAGAGGGCGACGATGGCCGCGTAGGTGGGTCCGATGCAGGGTGTCCAGCTGAGCCCGAAGATCAGTCCCATCAGCGGAGCACCGAGCAGTCCCGCATCGGGTCGCTTCGAGGAGACGGGCCGGGTGGCGGACAGGCCGGGGAACACCCCCATGAACAGCAGACCCATGAGGATCACGATCGCGCCAGCGACGCGGTTGATCCACACGCTGTACGCCTGGAGCAGGTAGCCCAGCGCGCCGGCGAATCCGCCGAGCACCATGAAGACGATGGCGAAGCCGGCGACGAACAGTGCGCTGCCGGCGAGCAAGCGCCCGGTGCGGGGTCGGGCGCGCTTCGCGCCGGCGCCCGTGCCCGGTCCCACCGCGCTCTGCCCGGCGAGCCCCGAGACGTAGCCGAGGTATCCGGGCACCACCGGCAGCACGCAGGGAGAGAGGAAGGCGACCAGGCCCGCGGCAGCGGCCACGGCCACGGCCAGCAGCAGCGAGCCGGACAGCGCGGTGGCCTGGAAGGCGGCCCCGACCTCGGCGACGATCATTCGGCGACCACCACATCGATCATCGCGCGCAGCACCGAGGGGTCCGCGGCGCCGGAGATGCGTGCGGCGACCCGACCCTCGCGGTCGATCACCAGGGTGGAGGGCACCGCATTGGGTGCGACCTGGCCTCGCAGCGAGAACATGATCTCGGCGTCCGGATCGGGCAGTGAGGAGTAGGTGATCCCGTAGCGCTCCTCGAAGGCCTGCGCCGGGCCGGCGGCATCGCGCACGTTGACCCCCAGGAAGGACACGCCCTGCTCCGCGTACTCCTCGTGGATCGCCTGGAGGTCAGGAGCCTCCTTGCGGCAGGGCGGGCAGGAGGCGTACCAGACGTTCAGCACCAGCACCTCGCCCCGCCGGTCAGCGGCCGTGATCTGCTCACCGTCGTAGGAGGTGCCGGAGAACTCGAGCGGCTCGGCGCGGTCCGCCGGCGGGATCTCGGTGGCCACGCCGTCGCCGGAGACATATCCGGAATCCCCGGAGGCATAGCGTTCGCCGGTGTCGGTCCCGCAGGCGGCGAGCAGCAGCGCGGCGGAGGCGCCGCCAGCCGCTCCCAGCAGGCCGCGCCGGGTCAGGCGCAGGGTGCGCGAGGATGAGGTCCTGATGCTCACGTGAGCTTGCCTCCGGTGGCGTCGACCGCCCCGGCGTACAGCGCGGCAGCGGGTTCGGCGTAGCCCACGTCCGCGAGGTGCGGGCCCACGAAGCGGAGGCTGGTGACCGAGCACAGCCCGCACTGGCGGCGGCGCGGATCATGGAAGAGAGGCTTGCCCTCGGCGCTGCGGCGCGTCACCCAGATCGGGAGCTGGTGGAGCACGAGCACGGCCTCACGGCCTTCGGCCGCGGCGCGCGCGTCGTGCACCGCCGAGACCACCCGTGCCACCTGCGCACGGTAGGGCTCGCCCCAGGAGGGGCGGAAGGGGTTCAGGAACCAGCGCCAGTTGCGCGGATCGCTCAGCTTGGCCTCACCATGGCCCATCCGGTGGCCCTCGAAGTGGTTGCCGGACTCGATGAGCCGCTGGTCGGTGGTGATCTCGAGGCCGTGCGGGCTGGCGATCGGGGCGGCGGTCTGCTGCGCGCGCAGCAGCGGGGAGGAGCGGACCACCGCGATATCCGCCTCAGCGAGATGCTGGCCGACCAGGCCTGCCATCTGCTCACCACGATCGCTGAGCCGGTACCCGGGCAGGCGGCCGTACAGGATGCGCTCGGGGTTGTGCACCTCGCCGTGGCGGACGAGGTGGACCGTGGTGGTGGTCATGGGCGGGGAGTCCTCTTTCACTGTCGCGCTGCGGGCTCAGGCCCGAGCCGCTTCACGGTACCAACCGAACCTCCGGATCGGCGGGGAGCGGAGGCCGTCTCGTGAGGTGCCGGACATCCGACGGCCACGGGGGCGTCCTCGTCGAGCGTCTTGCCGAGGATCCGGCCCAGCTCGAGCAGATCGTCGTGGCCGATCACATCGAGCAGGTGCTCGCGCACGGAGCGCACATGCGTGGGGGCGGCGCGCTCGAGCATCTGCTCTCCGGCTGCGGTCAGCTGGGCCTGCCGGCCGCGTCCGTCATCCGTGCAGCGAACCCGCTCCACGAGCCCCCGCTTCTCCATGCGGGTGATCGTGTGGGTCAGGCGGGAGCGGGAGTGGACGACCTTGTCCGCCAGCTCGGACATCCGCAGGAACTTCTTCTCCGCCTCGGACAGACGCACCAGGATCTCATATTCACCGAGGGTCAGGTCGATCTCGGCATCCGCCTGGAGCGCCTCGCTGAAGCGGTCGTTCAGCAGGGTCGTCGCGTAGAGGTAGGTGCGCCATGCCGTCTGCTCCTGCGGAGTCAGCCACAGCTCCCCCGGGGTCGAGCCTCGACCCTCGCCGGGCGTTATCGTGTCGTCCATCACGTTCTCCTCTTTCCTGGGATCCGATGCTTGCCATCCTCCCCCAGATTAGTTTATATTTCAAGCAAGCTCGTGGTGATCGCTTCTAGACCGCCACTGTCCATTCAACTCCAAGGAGACCTCTCATGACGGACCTGACCCCCGGCACCTGGACCCTCGACCCCGCCCACACCTCCGCTGCGTTCACCGTGCGTCACGCCGGCATCTCCAAGGCTCGTGGCCAGTTCCATGACCTCGAGGGCTCCCTCGAGGTCGGCCAGGGCGGCGAGAACCTCTCCTTCTCCACCGCGCTGAAGACCGCCTCGATCAACACCGCTCAGCCGGATCGGGACGCTCACCTGCGCAGCGGCGATTTCTTCGACGCCGAGAAGTTCCCGGAGATCACCTTCACCTCCACCAAGGTCGAGGGCGACAAGCTGATCGGTGACCTCACCATCCGCGACATCACCAAGCCGGTCGAGCTGGACTTCACCTACGAGGGTGCAGCCACCGACCCCTTCGGCATCTACCGCGCGGGCTTCACCGGTGAGACCACCATCTCCCGCAAGGAGTTCGGGCTGACCTGGAACGCGGCACTCGAAGCCGGTGGCGTGATGGTCGGCGACAACGTCAAGATCCTCATCGAGGCCGAGTTCACCGCTCCGGCCGCCGCCTGAGCCTCCCCGCTCCCCCGGCGCGCTGCGCCGTATGAGTCCGACGGGCCGTCCGCACTGCGCGGGCGGCCCGTCGTCGTTCCCGCACCAGCTCGTCGGCCCCGCATCACCGCCGACCCCCGGCGCATCGCCGCCCGCCCCGCCTCGATAGGGTTCGCCCATGACCGCACCGCGCATCCCCTCACCCACCGATCCGGACGCTCGCGTCCTGTACCTCACCCGAGAGGGCTGCCACCTCTGCGAAGAGGCCCTGCCGGTGGTGCGGGCCGAGGCGGACCGGGTCGGCTCCACCGTGGAAGTACGCGACATCGATGCCGATGATCAGCTGCGCGAGGACTGGGACTACGACGTGCCGGTCATCATCGTGGACGGCAAGGTCCACGCGAAGTACCGGGTCGATGCCGGGCAGCTCCGCGCAGCACTCGCCAAGCGCCCCTGGTGGCGCCGCCTCACCGGCCGCGCCTGAGCATTGGCCGTCCGGCCGCGCCCGAACCTCCCGCTGGCCGCGCCCGAGCGTCTCTCCGGCCGCGCCTGAACGCCGCGTGATGAATGCCCCGTGACATGCGTCGGCCCCCGCCTGATGGCGGGGGCCGATGTGCGTCACGCAGAGATCACCGTGCGGCGATCACTTCTTGTTACGACGCTGGTGACGGGTCTTGCGAAGCAGCTTGCGGTGCTTCTTCTTGGACATGCGCTTGCGTCGCTTCTTGACGACTGAACCCATAGGGAACCTCAGTTCTGCAGGTCAGTGCCTGCGGTGATGCAGCGGATCAGGTATGCGCGGCCCGCGGAGACTGCACGGGGAGCTGCCTCGTGCGGGCCCGACGCCACGGTCGACCAGTAATTCTACACAACCACCCTGCATCCTCAGCCGTGGGCGAGTGCGAGATCCCTCGCAGCCGTCGCCGCGAGCGTCAGCTCGGCCTCGACCTCGTCGACGACGAGGTCGTGCGCGACCTCCCTGACACGGGCCGTGAGCACTCGTCGCGCCCGGCGGCGGTGCCAGGAACCGGTGAGCGCAGCGACCACTCCCCCGGCCACGCCGATCAGGATTCCTGCCGCGATCCCGAGCACCACCAGCACGGTGGGCAGCGGGATCGGGATCCAGAGCTCCTCGACCATCGGCATCGGCGGCGGCGGAACCCCGAGGAATGCCAGCAGCGCGTTCAGCCCGAGCCAGCCCAGGCCCACCACCCAGGTGAGCAGCGCCAGCCACTGGAGCACATCGAGCACCGGCCACCACCAGGAGGTCGTCGTCGCGCGCAGATCGGCGCCGGCGACCGCCTGGTCGAGGGCATCGGGCAGCTCCTCCTCATGGGAGCGGGCCGCTGCCCGTACGGCGGCGCGCCAGGGATCGCTGCCGCCGACGGAGGCGGCATCGGCGAAGCGACGAACCCCACCGGCGGCGCGGGCTCGGGCTGCGGCGTCCGGTTCGGGCAGGGACGTGCGCTCGAGCCCTTCGCCGTCGCGTGCCCGGCCGATGCCGAGGCGGCGCAGCGGATCGGGCCGCGCAGCGCGCAGCCAGCGCAGCGGGGGCCAGCCCACCTTCCCCGCCGCTCGGTAACGGTAGGAGGCGCCGACGGCGCGCGCCACCGGCTCGACCCGGGCTGCGGTGGCGAGATCCTCGACCAGGTCATCGATCTCGGCCGGGGTCGCGGCCGCCGGCAGCCCGGTGGGGTCGGCGGCGTCCTGCAGTGTCTCGGCGGCGCCGCGCACGTCGGCCCGGTGCCGGGAGGCGATGGCCTCGCGGCTGCGGGCGATCTGCAGCAGATGCTCGCGCAGCTCGTCGACGCCCTCCCCGGTGCTCGCAGAGGTGGCGAACACGGGGGCCTGCTCGAGCCCATCGGTCCGGGCGAGGGAGGCGAGGGAGGCGATCACGGCCTCCCGCTCACTTTCGCGGATCCGGTCGATCTGGTTGAGCACCAGCACGGTGACGGCGTCGTGGCCGGCAAAGGGGCGCACGAACTCCTGGTGGAGGACGGCGTCGGCGTACTTCTGCGGGTCGGTGACCCACACCAGCACGTCGACCAGGCCCGTCATCCGTTCGGCGACGGCACGGTTGGCGCTCTCGACCGAATCGAGGTCAGGCAGGTCCAGCAGCACGATGCCGGGAGCACCCGAAGGCCCAGAGGCCTGCTCCCGCCGGGCGCGGCGGCCCGAGGGCGCCTGGACGGCGGAGGTGGCGAGGGCGGCGTCGGTCCCGTCGAGATGGTGGCGGTCCTCGACCTCGAGCCAGTCCAGCAGCGCATCGCTGCCGGGGGCGCCGAGCACGGCGGCGACCGGCTTCGCGGTGGTCGGCCGGCGCACCGCGGCGCGGGAGACATCGACCCCGACCAGCGCATTGACCAGCGATGACTTTCCGGAGCCGGTGGCCCCGAAGAGCCCGATCACGGTGTGTTCGGCGGAGAGCGCGCGGCGCCGGTCGACGCGGTCCAGCAGCTCCGTCACGCTCTCGAGCGGTCCGTCAGCGGCGACGCCGTCGAGCGCCTCGAGGGCGCTCTCCAGGGCGTCGATCCGTTCTGCGAGCGGGGCGGGGCCCTTCGCGGAGCGGCTCAGCAGCGGGCTCATGCGTCCTCCCGGATGTCGCGGGCGAGCTGGGTGAGGGCATCGGCGTCGGCGCCCAGCAGCTCGCCGGTGCCGACCTCGCCGAGGGCGTCGAGACGGTCGAGGAAGGGTCCGGAGCGTTCGGCGACCAGTGCGTCCAGCCGGGAGGTGAGGCGCTCGCGGGCGATCGCGGCCATGCGGCGCACGGCGTCGTCGCCGAAGATCGTCTCCAGCAGCTTCTGGCCGACGACCGCGGTGGCGGCCCCCGCCCCGACCTCGAGGCCGGTGGGGATGAAGGCGGTCGAGGCGAAGACGACGACCATCAGCGCGACGCCGACGACGTTGACGCCGAGCGAGAGCATGCGGGCCTTGGTCCGGCGGTCGGCGCCCTCGGAGCGGACCAGTTCGAGCACGTCTCCCTGCCAGGCCCGGATCGCGCTCGAGACCTCCTCGCTGTAGCCGTCGGGGAGGCGGGAGAGGTCCTGCCCCTCGGTGAGGTGTCGCCCGGCGGCGGAGGAGCGCCAGGCGTTCTCGGCCAGTTCTGCGCCGCGGGCGGTCTCGTCGATGACCACGTGCACCAGGCCGGTCCCCAGCGCCTGCTCGGCAGCGACGGCCGGGGCGGGCTTCCCGCTGAGCATCTGGCCGATCCGGTCCCGGGCCCTGGTCACCAGGGACTCCACGCCGCGGAAGAACTCCCCGGTGCCCACCACGTCCTGCCAGCGGGCGAGCACCTCGCCGCGCAGCAGCGAGCCGTCCCCGAGGGCGTTGTCGATCCGTTCGCGCGCTCCGGAGAAGGCGGCGATCGCCTGTTCGCGCAGCTGCTGGCGCTCGGCGTCCTGCACGACGGCGTGCTCGGCGATCGTCCTTGCGGAGCCGGCCAGGCCATCGAGTGCGCCGGCGAGGGTGCGGCGGGCGATGCGGCTGCGGGCTTCGCCATCGGCCGCGAGGGTGCTGAGGTGCTCATGCAGCTCGGCGATCACTGCGGGCGGCAGCATGCCGTCCTCGTCGATGTCGGTCTCGGGGACCAGGAACAGGCGGTCCACGTCGATGCCGTTGCGCTCGAGCATGCCGCGGAGGTCCTCGGCGAGCTCCTCGGAGACGCCCTCGCGCGGAGGGATCCGGTTCATCACCACGTCGACGGTGACATCGCGCTCGGCGGCGGTGCGCAGCACGTCCCACGGCACGGCGTCGGCGTAGCGGTTGGCGGTGGTGACGAACAGCCACAGATCCGCGGCGCGCAGCAGCTGCCGGGCGAGCTCCCGGTTGCCGACCGCGACGGAGTCGATGTCCGGGGCGTCCAGCAGCGCGAGGCCCTGCGGCACCCGTTCCTCGCCGCGCAGCTCGAGGGAGGTCGCAGGATCGATGTCGCCGGTGGTGTCGCCGGTGCCCGGTGCCTCGGGATCACGCCGCTGGCCCGCATGGACCCGGGCGAGGCCGGGCAGGATGCGGGTGCCGGTGAACCAGGGCTCATCCAGCGGGTGGTGCAGCAGTACCGGCCGACGGGTGGTGGGACGGATCGCCCCGGACCGGGTGACCGGATGGCCCACCAACGCATTGACCAGCGTGGACTTGCCGGCGCCGGTCGAGCCGCCGATGACCACCAGCAGCGGGGCGTCGAGCGACTTCAGGCGCGGGATCACATGGTCGCCGAGCTGGGAGCGGGCGGCACCGGTCTCGGCGCGGGCGATCTCGACACCCTCGACAGGCAGCGGGAGCTCGAGGACACGCAGATGCTCGGCGAAGGCGTCGAGCACGGCGGTGGTCCGGTTCGTCATGGATCCCCCTGGGGTCTGTGCACGAGTGGTGACGGCGTCATTGTGGCAGGCTCGCGCCATGACGACGGCGTTCAGAGCATTTCCCCCGGTGCTGATCCTGGCCGCGCTGACGGTGATGGTGCTGCCCACGTGGCGGACGGAATGGCTCGGTCCGACGGTCGATTCGGTCCATGTCGTCGAGTTCCGCTGGTTCGCGCCGATCATCCTGGGGTACGGAAATCCGTTCCCGCTGCTGTGCCTGGGATCCACGGTGCTCGCGCTGGTCATCGCCCTGGCGCAACTGACCGGCGGCCCCGGCGAACGCGGCGGCCCCGGCAGCCCCGGCGAACGCGGCATTCGCCGCGGAGCCGGTGACGGGCGCGGAGCCGGTGGCGGGCGCGGCGTCGCCCTCGAGGTGGTCCTGGGCGTCGCGATCGCCGCAGCGGCGTGTGGCGCAGTGATCTTCGACGGCTTGCACGGCTGGGCCCTCGCGGCGCCGGCCCTCCTGCTGCTCTGTCTGCTGGTCCTGCTGCTCTCGCGTCTGGTCGCGAGGGTGAGGCGCTCGCGAGCTGGGCACTCACAGCCAGGGAGCCCGCCGCCGGGGAGCCCACAGCCGGGGAGCGTGCGAGAAGAGATCAGTCCAGGAACGGATCCAGGCCCCATTCGGGGAAGCTGACCCGCCGCGCCGCCTGGACCGCTCGGTCCAGGCCGTCCTCGGGATCGAATCCCTGCTCCCAGTCCCGTACGGCCAGGGGTCGCCCGTCCCCGAAGGTGATCAGCCCCGGCTCCGGGGAGAGCCCATGGGCGGTACGCGCCGCATCGGCAGCGGCGATGTACTGGGCCGGCAGCGGGGCGGTGGCCTCGATCGCCTCGCCAGTCGCGATCGCGATCAGGTGCGCCCAGGAGCGCGGCACCACGTCGATCACCGCATACCCGCCTCCGCCGAGGGCGAGCCAGCGCCCGCCGCAGACCTCATCGGCCAGCTCTCGCATCAGCAGCATCACCTCGCGCTGTGCCTCGAGGGAGACCGTGAGATCCGCCAGCGGGTCCAGCCGGTGGGTGTCGGCTCCGTGCTGGGTGACCAGCAGCGTCGGCTTCACTGCGCGGACCAGGGCGGGGACGGTGGCGCGGATCGCGCGCACCCACCCGTCGGCCGTGGTGCGCGAGGGCAGCGGCACGTTGATCGCGGTGCCTGCGGCCCCTGCCCCGCCGGTGTCCTGCACGAAGCCGGTGCCGGGGAACAGCCGTTCCCCGGTCTCGTGGACGGAGAGGGTGATCGCGCGGGGCTCGTCCCACATCGCGCGCTCCACGCCGTCACCGTGATGGACGTCGACGTCGACGTACATCACGCGCTCCTCCCCCGTGTCCAGGGCGTGGCGGATGGCGAGTGCGGCGTCGTTGTAGACGCAGAAGCCCGAGGCGGTGGCCGGCTTGGCGTGATGCAGCCCTCCGGCGAAGTTCACGGCGCGCCGCACCCGGCCCGAGAGGATCGCGTCGATCGCGGCGATCGACCCACCGGCGATCCGGGCGGAGGCGATGTGCATGCCGGGGAAGGGCGGGACATCATCACCGCCGAGTCCGAAGCGGATCAGCTCGTCGAGCTCCTCCGCCGTCATCTCCTCCATCGGCCGTGAGGCCTGCTTGACCGCCGCGATGTAGTCGGGGTCATGGACTCGGGCGAGCTGTTCATCGCTCGCCACCGGTGCCGGGAGGGTCACCACCCCGGGGCGGCCCAGCAGCCCGGCACCGCGGGCGAGCTCCCGGGTGAGCGTGAGCCGGATCGGGGACATCGGGTGGAAGGGTCCGAAGTCGTACTCGCACAGCGCGTCGTCCCACACGATCCCGGTGGGGGCCGGCGGATCGGCGTCGTCGACCGGGTCGACGGGGAGGGAGGGCAGCGCAGCATCGAGCATGGATCGAAGCGTACCCAGGGTGACGGGTTCGTGCCCGCCCACCGGTCCCCCGCCTGCCCGGCCGTCGCATGGACGTCCCGCACGGGCATCAGCGCATGGGAGCGCGCCGGGGCAACGGTCGTAGACTGCCGCGGACCGCGACCGCCGGTCACGGTCGTGGAGCGAGGAGCAGCATGAGCACACCCGGAAGACGCGCACGCCTGCAGCGCACCCGGCCGCTCGGTGCCCAGAGGCGTCCACCCGAGTGGCGCATCGCGATGCATTCCCTCACCCGCGCCACCCCGGCACGGATCGCGCTGGCCGTGTTCACGGGCTTGATCGGGGCGTTCACCGCACTCCTGTCGCTGCCTGCAGCGACCCTGGAGGGGGTGCGCACCAGCTTCACCGACGCGCTGTTCACCGCGGTCTCCGCGATCTGCGTGACCGGGCTGTACACGGTCGAGACCGGCACCCACTGGTCCACCTTCGGCCTCACCGTGATCATGATCGCGATCAAGCTCGGCGGCCTGGGGCTGATGACCGTCGCCTCGCTGCTGAGCCTGTCGGTGATGCACCGCCTGGGCCTCGCCCAGCGCGTGATCACCGCCCAGGAGACCCGGGCCGAGCGGCTCGCCGAGGTCGGCGGGGTGCTGAAGGTCATCCTCATCACCTCGACCACCTTCGAGGTCGCGACCTTCGTGGCACTGACCCCCTACATGTTCATCACCGAGCACGGGATCCGGGAGTCACTGTTCCTGGGCCTGTTCTACGCGATCAGCGCCTTCAACAACGCCGGTTTCGTGCCCGAGGCAGCGGGGACCGCGCAGTACGTCGGCGACCCCTTCTTCACCATTCCCATCGGCCTGGCGGTGCTGGTGGGCTCGCTGGGCTTCCCCGTGATCCTGGTGGTGGTGCGGAAGCTGCGCACGCCCCGGAAATGGAGCGTGCACGCGAAGCTCACGCTGACCACCACCGCACTGCTGCTGCTCCTCTCCTTCCTCGGCTATCTGGGCCTCGAATGGTCCAATCCCGCGACCCTCGGTGACCGCCCGCTGGGCACGAAGCTGCTCGGTGCGGCGTTCGCGGCGGTGATGCCGCGCTCCGGCGGGTTCTCCACGATCGACGTGGGCCAGCTGACCGCCGAGTCCCGCCTGCTGACCGACCTGCTGATGTTCATCGGCGGCGGCTCCGGCTCCACCGCCGGCGGCATCCGCGTCACCACCTTCGCACTGCTGATGCTCGCGATCTGGGCGGAGGTCCGAGGCAACCCGGATGTGGAGGTCTTCCACCGCCGGATCCCTCGGGATACGATCCGCCAGGCCATCGGGGTGCTGGTCATGAGCGCCTCCGTGGTGTTCCTGGCGACCTTCCTGCTGCTGCGGATGACCCCGTACACGCTGGACCAGACTCTGTTCGAGGCACTGTCCGCCTTCGGCACCGTGGGGCTGTCCACCGGGATCACCACCTCCCTGCCGGAAGAGGCGAAATGGGTGCTGATTCTGTGCATGTACGTCGGGCGTCTGGGGCCGATGACCCTCGGGGCCGCGCTCGCGGTCCGCTCCCGGGTGCGGATGATCCAGCTCCCCTACGAGCGCCCGATCGTCGGCTGACCCCCAGCCTGGCCTGGCGGCCGAGGCTCTAGACTGTGCCCGCTCAGCTCGCGGGATCCCCGCGGGCCCGTCCCTGAGGAGCAGACATGCCACGCAGCACGCGCGACGAGGGAGTCCTGGTCATCGGGCTCGGCCGCTTCGGCGCCTCGATCGCCCTGACACTCGAGAAGCTGGGCACCGAGGTGCTCGCGATCGACACCGACGAGGGGCTGGTCCAGAAGTACTCCGGGCAGCTCACGCACGTGGTGCGGGCCGACGCCACCCAGCCCGAGGTGCTCGAGCAGGTGGGTGCCGGTGACTTCTCGATCGCCGTGGTGGGGGTGGGCACCACCATCGAGGCCAGCGTGCTGATCGCCGCGAACCTGGTGGACCTCGGCAAGCCCGTGATCTGGGCGAAGGCGATCTCCGCCGCGCATGGCAGGATCCTCCAGCGCATCGGCGCGCACCATGTGGTCTATCCGGAGGCCGACGCGGGCAAGCGGGTCGCGCACCTGGTCAACGGCCGGCTGATGGACTTCATCGAGTTCGACGATGACTTCGCGATCGTGAAGATGCGTCCCCCGCACGAGGTGCAGGGCATGACGCTCGCCGAATCAGATATCCGCAAGCGTCACGGCGTGACCGTGGTGGGGGTGAAGTCACCGGGCAAGGACTTCACCTATGCGGTGCCCGAGACCATGGTCGCCGCGCATGACCTCCTGATCGTCTCTGGGCGCACCGGGCTGATCGAGAAGTTCTCCCACCGCGCCTGAGGGCGGCTGGGCTGGGCGACCGGATCAGCCCTGGGCACTGGCCGACCGGATCAGTCCTGGGTCATCTCCCGGGACTTCTCGGCAGCGGCGGCCATCGCGGCGGCGACCCCGGCCCGCATCCCGGCGCGCTCGAGCGCGGCGAGACCCTCGACGGTCGTGCCGCCGGGGCTGGAGACGCCGTTCTTCGCGACCGCCGGATGGATGCCATTCTGGGTGAGCATGGTCGCCGCGCCGCGCACCGTCTGCTGGATCAGCGTCGCCGCCAGGTCGCGCTTCAGGCCCAGCCGTACGGCCTCGTCGGTCATCGCCTCGATGATCGCGAAGACGAAGGCGGAGAGCGATCCGGCGGCGCCGATGAAGGCGTGGACCTGGTCCTCGGTGATGTCCACGGCGACTCCTGCGCGGGAGAACAGCGCATGGACCAGCCGATGCTGCTCGTCGGTCACGGCGCTGCCGCGCATCAGGCCCACCGCGCCCTCCCCGACCGAGATCGGGGTGTTGGGCATCGCCCGCACCACGGCGCTGCCCTCGGGAAGGGCCCCCTCGAGCTGGGCGAGGGTGATCCCGGCGGCCAGGGAGATCACGACCGCTCCGGCGGGGAGCTGCTCCCGCAGCTCGCCGGCCAGGTCGAGGATCTGGTACGGCTTGACTCCGAGCACCACGACATCGGCTTGCGCGAGCGCGTCCTCACGGGAATCGGCGGCGGTGGCGCCGAGCTCTTCGGCGGCGCGGCGGCTGCTGTCCGCGCTGGTGTTGGCGATCCGCAGCTGGTCGGGCCGCACCCCGGCGTCGAGCATCGTCCGGGCTACCGGCCCACCCATGTTGCCGGCGCCGATCACGGCGACCTGAACAGCGGCGAGGTCGACGCCGTCGGCGGTGGGGACGGTGGAGTCGGTGTCGTTCATATCCCCAGCGTAGTGCGGGCCGGGCTCAGGGACGGCCCTTGCGCTGAGCGGGATGGCTCGTTCATGAGCGGATGGCTCGTTCATGAGCGGGAGGGCCCGTTCAGCGGCCGCGGCCCCAGTGCGGGGGCACGTCCCCGGCGATGCGAGCATCGTTGGACTCGTCGACCCCGGGTTCCGGAGCGTCCTCGTCGACGCGATCGGGGAGGATCGGTCGGCGCTCCTGGGGGGCGCGGCCCGCCGGCGACGGAGAGGCGGGCTCGTCCCACGGGATCGGCTTGCCGGTCACCGAGGAGATGACCACCCGGCGCGCGGGGCGTGCCGCGCGCTCGTCGGCCGGTCGTCCGCTGCTCGCCGCGCGGTCAGCAGCTCCGCCGTCAGCTGCTGCCCGGTCAGCAGCTCCACGCCCTGCAGGACCGTCTGCTGCGTCGGTGCTCACTGGCGCTCCTGGTAGCGGCGGATGGCGCTGGAGACGGAGACGTCCAGCAGCACCGAACGCTGCTCGAAGCCGAGGAAGCTGCGCACCTCGGTGGCCAGGTGCTCCTCGAGGCGAGCCCTGCCGTCGGAGCAGATGTATTCCACCACCGCATCGAAATCGTCGCTCGAGTAGAAGGACAGCTGATGGCCGGCAGGGATCTGAGGTCGAGGGAGGCGATGGCGGATGGTGCCGACGCCCGAGGGTGAGTCGGAGCGCTCCTCGGCCTGGACCAGGCGCAGTGCCCGGTCCACGGCGCGTCGGATTCGCTCGGCTTCGCCGTCGGGGTCGATGAACAGCGCCCAGGACCAGACCCGTTCGGTCGCCCAGCCGGCGGCCTCGAGCCGTTCGGCGCGCAGCCGGTCGCGTTCGCGCTGGCTGGGGGTATCGACGTAATGGGAGCCGTCGGTATCCACGGCCAGCAGCAGGCGGCCCGGCATCTCCGGATGGCCCAGTGCGAGCTCGATCCGGTCGGCGGAGAGTCCGAAGTCACGCTCGACCAGCAGGCCGAGCCGGAACAGCCGATCTGCGAGGTCCTGCACCAGAGCGTCGGTCTCGAGCTCCCGGGGGGCACGGGGCTCAGGAGTGGGCTCAGCAGGCTCGGCCGGCTCTGCAGGCTCGGCGCCGGATCCGGCAGCTGTCTCTGAAGCTGCCTGCTCGGTGCCCGTCTGGTCGTCCGCCGTGGGCTCAGCACCCACGAACTCGCGCTCGCTCTCGTTCACGTTCACCGAGGCGTCGAGCGGCGCGGCGCTCTGCGGCGACTGGGCGGACTTGCGGCTCAGCGCCGCTTCGATCGCGGCGTCCATGTCCTCGTCCGACAGCTCCGCCGGCGCAGACTTCTCGTCGGCGAGCGGGGCAGCGGCCGGGGTCCGCTGCTGGATCGGCGCCGCCGGGGAGAGCCGTGGCTCCTGCGGGGCAGGCGGGACGATCTCCTCTTCGCTGCCGGTGAGGGAGGCGACATGCGGGACGACGGGGACGTCCGGCCCGCCCTGGAGCACCCACAGCATGGCCCGCAGGTCGCGGGCGCCGTCGGAGCGCAGCCGGGCATGCTCGAGATCCTGGACCCCGATCGAGGAGACCACCGTGGTCCGGCCCCGGGCACGCGTGATCACCGTGGCCAGCGCCTTGCGGCCACCGGCCTCGGAGAGCGGCCCGAAGCGGTGCAGCAGCCTGCTGTGCGGGGTCTTCCCGAAGCCGACGGAGACGATGATGTCGTCACGCACCACCGCGGTGGCCTGATCGGCAGGCAGGACGGTGAAGACCTCCTTGGCCGCAGGATCGAAATAGTCGCGCAGCGCCGGGATCACGGAGACGGTGTTCATGATCCGCTCCATCAGCCGACGGGCATGGTCCTCGGTGAAGGTGAGCACCGCGAGCGAACGCTCGGGGCGGCTGCGAGCGTGCTCGATCACCAGATCGGTGACCCGTCGCAGCTCGGCCTCGGTGCTCTCGACGTACTCCATGCCCTCGGTGACCGGGCCGCGCCCGTTCTCGACCATCACCAGCCGGTCCTGCTCGGGAGCGACCGGGCTGGGCACCGCGACCACCTCACCGACCAGCGCTCGGCGCTGCGCGAAGCCGCGCAGCCCATCGGTGGCGGGGTGGGGATCGCGCAGGATCTCGACGTGCGGGGCGATGCGCAGCATGTCATCGAGCAAGCTGGGTGCGGAGTCCCCGCCGTACTCGAGGGGATCGCCGACCACCACGGTCTGCTCGGCCCGGACGATCGAGGGCAGAGCGGCGGCGGTGGGCAGCCGGCCGCCGTCGGACACGATCACCACGTCGAAGTGGCGGCCGCGTGGGATCACCTGCGGGACCAGGTACGGCGAGGCGAGCCAGGCCGGACGGGCGGCGAAGAGGATGTCCTCGTATTTCGCGGCCAGGTCCCGGATGGAGACGGTCGAGGAGCGGGCGAGCTCCGCGATCGCGGAGCGGGAGGTGTCCGGGTAGGACTTCATGGTCTCCACGCGATTCTCGTCGGCCGCGGCGTGCACCCGGGCGGCGGCGTCGGCGAGGTATCCCGCATCCAGGCGGCGGAAGCGCTCGGCGACCTGGGACAGCGAGGTCCCGTCGTACTGCGAGATGGTGGGCTCCGCTCCGGCGATCAGCTCGAGCACGCTGCGCCACCAGCTCAGTTCGAGCTCCGCGCCGACCTGCTCGGCGGGCACCCGGCGCAGGCGGAGGTCCTCGACCAGCTCGCCGAGTCCGTCGAAGCTGAGGCGGCGCAGCAGCTCGGTGCGGCGCGGGAGGGTCTCGAGGTCCGAGCGGTCGGCGGCGAGGGCATCGATCCGCTGCTCGAGCTCGTCGAGGTCGGTGCGGGTGAGATCGGCGCCGGCGGGGGTCCCGTGCAGCAGCACGGACAGCTCGTCCAGGGCCTTCTCGGACCGGGCTGCAGCGCGGCGGACCGCCTCGAGATCGTCCGGCAGCGCAGGACGGGACGGCTCTGCTCTGTTCCCGGAGTTCCCGGAGTTGCCAGAGTTCCCGGAGTCTCTGGCATCGTCCGGCGCCGGCTCGATCGCGGCTCGGCGCCAGCTCTCCGCGATCTTCCTCGCCTCTCCCAGATCCTGGTGGAGATCCGGGGAGAGCGCGGCGGGGCGCTGCAGGGTGGTGGCCTCCCGACGCAGGCGCCGACGCAGGCCGAAGCCCATCGTGACCCCGTGGTCCTCGCGCCAGCGCTTGTCCGCGGTGGCCGCGACGAGGTCCGCGAGCGGCGCGGAGAACACCGCTGATTGGAAGGTGCCCAGCAGGATGCGCACCCGATCCAGCAGAGCGAGACGCTCGTCCAGCTGGGCGAGGGTGGTCGGCTCGGTGAGTCCGAGCTCGCCCCCGGCGCGGGTGCAGGCCCGACGCAGCTGCGGCAGGATCTCCTCACGCAGCTGGTCCACGAGCTCCTCGGCCCGCGCGGCCTGGGTGTCGCTGCTGATGGGGGCTCCGTACCAGCTGGTCAGCTCCGGTCCGGTGGTGAGCACCCCGACCTCGGCCGCCTCCCGCAGCACTGCGGCGTAGCGGTCCCGCTGTTCGCCGATCATCTGCGCGGCGACATCCGCGCGCAGTCGCACCTGGGTGCGGGGGGCCGGGTTCAGCCTGGTCAGAGCGGCGAGCGCGGAGATGGCGTCGTGCGCGGAGGCGTCCCAGGGCTGCTGCACCCGGTGCATCGCCTCGACGTGGCCCACCAGGATGTCCCGGCTGGCACCGAGCTCCTCCGGGACCCCGTCGTCGGGGCCGAGCCCGTGGGATCCGGCACGTCGCAGGCTTCGCAGCAGCGACGCAGAGGCGTTGCGCTGCAGGGAGGGATCCGGGGAGAGGTCGAAGACGAGCTCCTCGAGCCCTCGCCGCTGCGCGATCTCGATCAGCTGTGCCAGATTCCGGCGACGCTGGGAGACGATCAGCACGGAACGTCCGCGGGCGTTGAGCTCCTCGGCGAGGTCGACCACCAGGTCGAGGCTGGTGGTGCCGGGCGGGGTGACGACAGCGAGGTCCTGCCCCGCGAGGACCCGGGCGAGCACATCGCGGTGACCGGGGTCGACGGCGGCGACCAGCTCAGCTTCCGGCACCTCGGGAACGGCGACGGCGGAGTCCTCTGCGCGCACCACGGCCTGCGCCTCCGCGTCGCCGGCGAGGGCCGCGACCAGCGGGGAGGAGGCCCAATCTGGACGGTCCGCGGCGAGATCATCGGCGACCGAGCCGGTGGCGTCCATCAGGTTGCCGACCACCAGGGCGTGCACCACGCGGAAGCCGGGCAGCGGCTGACCCAGGGAACGGAAGGCGTCGAGCACCGGGGTGGGGTCGAAGCCGTGGGTGCTGTCGGTGGTGGCGAGCAGGGCCCGGGCGTCGACGGCGACGCCGGCCTCGCGCAGCGAGCGCAGCAGCACCGGGTTGAGGTCGGCGGTGGTGTCGACCTCGAGGTCGACGTCCTCGCGGGCATTGCCGCGCAGCCGCAGGGTGATGGGGCGCACCAGCACCGGGGCATGGATGGGCGCGGAGCCGTCCTCCGGGTACCAGATCGCCTCGCCGATGCCGAGATGGCAGGTGGTCAGACCCACCTCCTCCGCGTGCCGCTCGGCGATCTCCCGGATGGAGCGGGCGTGGGCGCGGGCATCGGCCAGCGCCCCCACCTCGCGCACCAGGGAGGACAGCCGGGTGGGGCCGCGGCCGGCGAGCAGCTGGGCAAGGCCCGAGGGGTGCGAATGGGTCAGGTCCAGCACCACTCCGCCGGCGCGGATCTGGGTGAGGAAGGAAGGGGCGGCGACCCCGCCGGTGAGCTGCTGGGTCCAGCGATCCAGGGCGTCCGCGACCCGATCCTCGCGGCTGAGCGGACGGTGCTCCCGCGGGGTGACGGGAAGATCGTCCTCGTCCTGCTCGGGAGCGATGCCGGCGCCGACCTCGTCGAGGTGGCGGTCGACCACCACTTCGTAGCCGCCGGTCTCTCCCGGTGCCGCGTCGCTGTCCTCGGGGGCAGCGGCAGAGCCCGGACCGGTCCTGTCCGAGCTTTCCGAGCTGTCGGGGTGTGCGCGCGAGGCGCCTCGGCGCTCACGGGCCATGGCCGAGAGGGCATCGTCACGAGGGGTCGTGTCCTCGTCCGATCGCTCTGACCGCTTCTTCCCGCGCAGGAAACTCCACATGGTCGCTCACGCTACCGGGGCCGGGGCGCACGAGGGTGCAGGCGTGCCGCAGAACCGCTGCCCGGCCTGCTCACATCGCACGAGGCCTGGGCCCGCGCTGCACCCGCACCCCGCCTCCGCCTCCGCCTGTGCTGCTCGCCCCTCTCGCATCGCCCCTCTCACACCTCGTGCAGGCGCACCGAGGCCTCCGCGAGATGGTCCCGCAGCCCGTCCGGGACGGGTCCGGCGATCACCAGGTCGGTGAGCACCGAGACCGGGCAGATGCCGGCCAGTGCGCGGTGCCCGATCTTGTCGGCGGTCGCCAGGCCCACCACCCGGCGGGCATGACCGATCATGATCCGAGTGACCCCCGCCTCAGCGTCGGAATTGCAGGTCAGACCCGCATTGAGGTCGAGTCCCACGGTGCCCACGAACATGGTGTCGAGCCACAGGTCGCGCATGGTGGCGGTGGCGAGCGGGCCGGTCAGCTCGAAGGAGTACGGCTCGGCGACGCCGCCGAGCACCACCGTGCGCACGGAGGGCCGCAGGACCGCCTCGGTGGCGATGTTCAGCGCCGCACAGACGACAGTCAGGCCCGGCTTCCCGTCCCGCGAGTCGATGTCCGGCCGCGACACCGCACGGCGCGCGGTCGAGGTGGTGGTGCGCCCACCGTTGAAGCCGATGATCTGTCCGGGCTCGACCATCGCCGCCGCTCTGTCGGCGACGCGCTCGCGCTGGGCAGCGCCCTCGTCGGCGCTGCGGGGGACGGTCGCCAGCGAGTAGGCGACGTCGACCGCGACGATCCCGCCGTGAGTGCGCCGGGCCAGCTGTGCGCGCTCCATCTCCATGAAGTCGCGGCGCACGGTCGACTCACTCACCCCGAGCTCCGCGGCCACCGCGGCGACGCTCAGCCGCTTGGTCGATGCCAGCAGGGTGAGGACATGGTCCCAGCGGGCGCTGCGGTCCGCGGGCGGGGTGCGAGACCCATCCCCCCGCTGCGCCCTCTTCTGGTCGGCCTTCTTCTGGCCGGCCATGTTGTCGTCGGCCCTCGTGTCGTATTCAGAATTGCGCAGAGTCACGCAGTCAGTATTGCGTGTTCGTCGCCGACTGGCCGGGAACCCGTGCAGAACATGCCACGTCTTCGCAGGATTCGGAGGTCACGTTTGAGCCAGGAGTCCTTCCCGTCGTAGGTTGACCGCGTCGCCCTGCACGGGGCGGTTCCGCGAACGGAAGGACATCCTCATGGGTTTCGATGACGCGCTGAACAAGGCCAAGAATCTTGCTTCCGAGAACCCGGAGCAGGCTGAGCGGCTCCTGGACGCCGCTGGCGACCAGATCAAGGAGCGCACCCCCGACAACGTCGATGGGCAGGTCGACTCCGGTCTGGATGCAGCCCGCGACAAGTTCGGACTCGGCGGGGACGAGAACAAGGGCAACTGAGCCCGGTCTTCCCGACCACGTGAGGAGGGGCCCCCCCCCCCCCCGCGGCGGGGGGGGAGCCCCCTTCTGCGTCGTGCTCTCCCGCCGCTCAGCGGTGCTCGGTCAGCGGG